>CAZUVM010000098.1:0-54595 GCA_964623885.1 uncultured Verrucomicrobiota bacterium | reverse complement strand
ACGTTGGGATCGCGCGCGGCGGTTACGAATACGCTGCCAAGAATTTCCAGCCTTTCCCTTTCAAGGCGCCCAAACTCGACAAACCCAAAGCGATTGTGACCGGTAACCAGGCCACCGCGATGGGCGGCGTGGCCGCCGGGGTTAAATTCTATGCCGCTTACCCGATGAGCCCATCAACCGGCGTGCTCATGTGGATGGCTTCGCACGCGCGGCAACTGGGAATCATGGTGCGCCAGGTGGAAGACGAGATCGGCGTGATGAACATGATTATTGGCGCCGCCCACACCGGCTGTCGGGCCATGTGCGCCACCTCGGGCGGCGGCTTTGCCCTGATGAGTGAAGCCATTGGGATGGCAGGGATGATCGAGACGCCGGTAGTGTGCGTGGACGTGCAGCGAGCTGGTCCGGCAACCGGCGTGCCGACGAAAACCGAGCAGGGCGATCTGTGGCAGATTCTGGGCGCCGGCCAGGGCGATTATCCGAGGATTATTGTGGCGCCAGCCAATCAACTGGACTTGTTCCATACCATTCCGGAGTTGTTCAATCTGGCGGACAAATATCAATGCCCGGGAATGGTGCTGGCGGATTTGCTGATCTCGGAGGGGACCTGCAGTGTGGATCCCGCGGATCTCGATTTTAACGCGACCATCGATCGCGGCGAACTCCTTCTCCCGAACGGCAACGGTCACTCGGACAATCCATTCGGCGGAGCAAATGACAATGCATATCTTCGCTATCGCAATACCGCCAGCGGCATCTCGCCGCGCGCTGTGCCGGGATTGCCCGGCCACATTCACGTCGCCGCCACGGACGAGCACGACGAAGACGGCACGCTGATCAGCGATGAATTTACCAACCCGATCAAACGCCGGATGATGGTGGAAAAGCGCGCCCGTAAAATGGAAACCGTTTTGGCGCAGATCGCTCCACCGCAGTTGGTCGGCCCGGAATCCGCGCAGGTAACCCTGGTCGGCTGGGGATCGACTCAAGGCGTTATCCGCGAGGCAGTCGAAAAGTTAGCGGCGGAGGAAGGCATTGTGGCGAACCACCTTCAGATCAAGTGGATTGTTCCCTTTCACGCCGAACACGTCGGAAAGATTCTCTCGCACAGCAAACGCGTCATCATTGTGGAAAACAACTACTCCGGTCAATTTGCGCGGTATCTGCGTTCAGAAACCGGATTCACCGCCCAGGGCCATATCCGCAAATACGACGGCGAACCGTTCCGTCCCCATCACATTGTTGATTCTGTTAAAGACCAACTGGCGGGAAAGAGCGCGCTGTCAGTGCCCGCGCATGAGATCATGGTCTAATCCTTAACTTCCTTATTCACGTTTTATTCATTCATGAGCACGCTTATTGAACCCGGACCCGAAACCGTCAAATCGGCCGCCCAACTCGTCAAAGACAGCTACAAAGGGAAAATCCATCCGGACTGGTGTCCCGGCTGCGGCGATTTTTCCGTTCTCTCAGCGCTTCAAGCGGCGCTATTTGAGCTGGGTCTGCAACCGCACCAGGTTGTCGTGATTAGCGGTATTGGCTGCTCGTCGAACCTGCCCGGCTTCATCAACACCTACGGCATGCACACGCTGCACGGACGCAGCCTGGCAGTTGGAACGGGTGTCAAGATGGGCAACCACGATCTCAAAGTCATCTGTGTCGGCGGCGATGGGGATGGCTACGGGATTGGCGGCAACCATTTTGTCCACACGATGCGGCGGAATATCGATATTACTTATATCGTGATGGACAATCAGATTTACGGACTGACTACGGGGCAAACCTCGCCGACGAGCGTGAAGGGGATGAAAACCAAGAGCACGCCTCACGGTAGCGTCGAGAATCCAATCAATCCGCTGCCGATGGCGATGGTCGGCGGCGCTACCTACGTCGCGCGTGGCTTCAGCGGCAAACAAAAGCATCTGGTCGAACTGCTCAAAGGTGCCATCCTGCATAAAGGATTTTCCCTCGTGGATGTGTTCAGTCCGTGCGTCACGTATAACAAGGACAACACCTATCAATGGTTCAACCCGCGCGTAAAGGTCCTCGAAGAACAAGGCCACAATCCCACCGATTTTCAAAAAGCGATGGAAAAGGCCTACCAATGGGATCCCGAAATCCCTATCGGACTGTTGTGGAAACGCACCGATTTGCCGTCGCTCGAAGAACTTGAACCGGTCCTTCACGACGGTCAGGGCCCCCTTGCCTTCCGCAAGCTGGGCGTGACCACCGAGCAAGCGCAGGCGATCATCAAGGAACTGCTCTGATCCGATATGCGGAGAGCGCACCTGGTTGTGCAGGTGCAAAGCAAAACAGGTTTGCCGCCCGCGGGAAAATGGACTAAGGAGGGCCCGTGAATCCTTCGGAATCGCGCTCGTTTTGGAAAAGAATTGCGGTTTCAATGAAATCGTTAGCACTGGGCTGCACGCTATTGATTGCCACGTGCGCAGCACATGCAGCTCCCCGGCCCAATTTTATATTCCTGCTGATCGATGACATGGGCTATGCGGATCTGTCCTGCTATGGCGAGAAACGGATTCACACGCCGAATATTGATGCGCTCGCGAAGGAAGGCATGCGGTTCACGCAATTCTATGTGGGTTCGCCTATTTGCTCGCCTTCGCGCACGGCATTGACTACGGGACAATTCCCGGCCCGCTGGCGGATCACGTCATATCTGGCGGAGCGACGCGAGAATGATCGGCGCGGCATGGCCCAATGGCTGGATCCCAAGGCCCCAACGCTCGCGCGTCTGCTCCAGCAGGCCGGTTATGCTACCGGCCATTTCGGCAAGTGGCACATGGGCGGACAACGGGATGTCGGCGAGGCACCGTTGATTACAGAGTACGGTTTCGATCAGTCGCTGACCCAGTTCGAAGGCTTGGGCGATCGTATCCTTCCCCTCTTGGATGCATTCGACGGGAAGCCCGCTAAGAAATACTCGCTCGGCAGCGACCAACTTGGGCGTGGACACATTACCTGGATGGATCGTTCCCGAGTCACCAGCGCTTTTGTGGGCCATGCCCTGGAGTTCATTCAACAGGCCGAAAAGGAAGGCAAGCCATTCTATGTGAACATTTGGCCGGATGATGTGCATTCGCCGTTCTTTCCACCCAAGTCACTGCGCGGGGATTCCAGCAAGAAACAGCTCTACCTCGGCGTCGTGAAAGCGCTGGACGACCAGGTGTTGCCGTTGCTCGAATACATTCGGCAAAAACCGAACCTGCGCACCAATACACTCGTGATCGTGGCCAGCGACAATGGCCCCGAACCAGGAGCAGGCTCAGCCGGACCGTTTCGAGGGCATAAAGGCAACCTGTATGAAGGTGGCGTGCGCGAGCCGTTCATTGTTTGGGGACCGGGATTACTCTCGAAAAATGCTTGCGGAACAGTGAACGAAAAGACCGTCATCGCGGGTGTGGATCTCTTGCCATCGGTGGCAGCACTCGCAGGACTTAGCCTGCCGGCAGGCACGCAATTTGATGGTCAAGACCTAAGCTCCTCAATGATCGGTAAGGAAGAACAAACCCGCAGCAAACCGCTCCTGTGGACGCGGCCGCCGGACCGTCCCGGCCAAGGTGCCGATGCCTGGCCGGACCTTGCCATCCGCGAGGGCGACTGGAAATTGCTGCTAATGGAAGACGGAACCAGGCCGCAGCTATATGACCTGGCGGCCGATCCGGGTGAAAAGCAAAATCTCGCCCGGGAGCAGCCGCAAATCGTTCAGCGCCTGAGCAAGGAACTCCTGGATTGGCGCAAATCGTTGCCAATCCAGGCGCCGCCTAGTTTCAAACCGGGCGGCCCACCACCGGCAGACCACGGACCGTCCTGACGGGCCAAAGTCAACGCAGCAAAGACTTGCCCGCAAGGCTGGTAACAGGCTAGATTCCTCCCATGGTTCACACTTTGCTCGGCGAGGGTAGAGTTGGTGAGACTTCTTTGGTGCGTGATGCCTACGTGCGAGCCTACCGGCTGATGCTGCGGGCGCGGCTGCTGGATGAGAAGCTCGCCAGCTTGTACCGCATGGGGCGGATCCACGGCGGAGTGTTCCTGGGGCGCGGCCAGGAAGCCTTGAGCGTTTCGGTGGGGTTGGCATTGCAAAAAGGGGACATTTTCGCGCCCTTGATTCGGGACACGGCCGGGCGTCTGGCTTTCGGCGAGCCGTTGCTGGATGCCCTGCGCACCTATTTGGGTTCTTCTCTGGGCCCGATGCGAGGACGGGATGGCAATGTCCACCGCGGCCGGCCACACGAGGGTTTGCTGGCAATGATTAGCCACCTCGGCGCGATGATTTCGGTCGTCAACGGCGCGTTACTGGCCCGGCGTTTGCAAGGCCACAATGGAACGGTAGGGGCCGCCTGCATCGGTGACGGCGCGACCTCGACTGGCGCTTTTCACGAGGCCTTGAACCAGGCCGCGATTGAAAAACTTCCATTGGTGCTCGTCGTGGCAAACAACCACTACGCCTATTCCACACCGAACGACCGCCAGTTTGCCTGCCACTCGTTGCTGGACAAAGCGTCGGGCTACGGAGTTGAAGGTGAATCAATCGACGGCACGGACCTGGTGGAATGTTTGCCCGCCCTGGAACGAGCCGTCAGCAAGGCGCGCGCCGGTGCAGGTCCGCACCTCGTCGTGGCCACCCTCTTGCGGCTGTGCGGCCACGGCGAACATGACACCGGTGATTACGTCGATCCGAAGTTGAAAGCTTCGCCGGTCGGCCGCGATTGTTTGCGCGTATCGGAAGCCTACCTGGCCAGACAAAGCTGGGCCGAACCCGTGGATTTGGCATCCTGGCGAACCGCTGCGGTCCAGGAAATCGAAGAAGCCGTGGCCAAAGTGCAACGTGAGCCGGCGCCCGATCCGTATAAAGAAGACTGGTGCGCGCTCGCATCGAAACATTTGAGCGAGGGCGTAGGGGGAGAACAGTGAGCATCACCTACCTTGATGCCATCCGTGAAGCCCAGGCGCGCGCGCTGGCAGAAGACTCGCGCGTCTTCCTGTACGGGCAGGACATCGGATCATTTGGCGGAGCATTCAAGGCCACCAAGAATCTTGCCGAACAGTTTCCTGGCCGCGTCATGGACGCGCCCATCAGCGAGGATGCGATTCTCGGGTTGGCCGTCGGCGCAGCCATCGAGGGAATGCGCCCCATCGTGGAGATGCAATTCGCAGATTTCTCCACCGTCGCCTTCAATCAAATCGTAAACCAGGCGGCCACCTTGCATTGGCGCACGCGTGTCCCCTGCCCTATCACCGTGAGGTTGCCCAGCGGCGGCACCTCTGGCGGCGGGCCCTTCCACAGCCAAAGTCTGGAGACCATTTATGCGCATTATCCCGGCCTGGTAGTTCTCACCCCGGCGACGGTTGAGGACGCCTACAGCATGCTGCTGGAAGCGGTGAAAATTGATGACCCGGTAATCTTCTGCGAACACAAATACCTGTATTACCATTTGAAAGCCGAGCAACTGCCGACCGAAGCAATCCCGGTCGGTAAAGCGCGCATCGCCCGCCCCGGTCGCGACATGACCATCGTCGCCTACAGCGCGATGGTCCACGAAGCGCTCGAGGTGGCCAGGGAATTGTCAACTGAAGGCAATGAAATCGAGGTGGTCGACTTGCGCTCCATCAAACCGCTGGATACCGATACCGTGATGGCCTCGGTGGCCCGCACGGGCCGGCTGTTATGCGTGGGCGAAGCATTTCCCTGGGGCGGGGTCACGGCCGAAGTCATCGCGCGCGTCGCCAGCGAAGGATTCAATCTGCTCGACGCACCCCCACAACGCCTGAATGCCAAGGATACGCCGGTGCCCTATCATCCCAACCTCTGGGCCGCCCATCGACCGACCGCGCGGAGCATCGCGGCGGCCGCCCGCCGCCTGTTGCGCTCATGAACCATCACGTGAGCTGTTCCATTTAAACAACCCAACCTCCGGCATGCCATCCATTCCGATCATTATGCCGCAACTCGGCGAGTCGATTGCGGAAGCCACCATAATCCGTTGGCTCGTGGGCGTCGGCGACCAGGTTCTTACAGACCAGGACATCATCGAGGTTGAAACAAGCAAAGCGACGATGAACGTAACCGCGCCATGCACGGGAAAGATCGAGCGTCTGCTGGCCAAGGTGAACGAGAGCTATCCGGTGGGAGCCGCTTTGGGATATCTGGACGCCAGCAAAGAAGACGCGGCACGGCTGGGTCTGGATGCGCCGCTGGATAAAGACGGCGAGCACCACGAGCCACCTAATGGACCGGCCGGCAAGTCGTCGCTGGAGCATCCGAAGCGAGGGGTAGAACCCACCGTGCGCGGCTTGCCCGTGCCCGCGAACGCGGCGGGCGCCAGTTATATGTCGCCGCGCATGAAAGCGCGCATGATTGAGTTGGGCCTGCATGCGGCCGATTTGGCCGGAGTGCCGGGCAGCGGAGCGGCCGGTCGGCTCACGATTCAGGATTTCGAAAAGTTTATTGACAACCTCGAACGGCATCAGCTCAGCCAGGCTTCCAGCATGCGGGTAGCCGTGGCCGACGCCATGCGACGCAGTTGGACACGTCCCTTGGCCACCGTGGCGCTGCCGGTTTCATTCGACTCGCTGCTGCGCCATCGCAAGTCCTGTGAGCCCAAGCCCGGCCCTGCGCTATATGCGCTCCGCGCTTTTGCCTTGGCGCTGTCCGAAAACAGCGCGCCGGCAGGCCGGCTCATTGGCAACAAGATCGTTCACCCTTCGTCAATCGATGTCGGCTTTGCCGTCGAGGCGGAGGATGGCGTTCTCGTACCGGTAATCCGCAGCGCGCATTTGCAGCCGTTAAAACAACTTCTGCCCAGGTACAACCAACTGATCGAGTTGGCGCACAAACGCAAGTTGCCTGCGGATGCGACCGGCGGATCGATTGCCACCGTGACCAATTTCGGCACATTCGGCCTCACCTGGGCCACGCCGATCCCGTTGCCGGAACAAACGCTGGTGCTGGGCATGGGCGCAGCGCGCCGGGTCCCATTCTGGGACGAAGGCAAGGGTCAGTTTGTACCCGTCATGGAGGCAAACGTCACATTAAGCTTCGATCATCGCGTGCTGGACGGGGGCGCCGCCGGGCGGTTATTAGCGCGCGTAGCCCAGTTGCTCGCCACTCCCGAGGCTTTGTAGGAATCATTTTCCTCGTCCTCGTTCTCGTTCTCATCCTCGTCCTCGACTAAGCCGGAACGATTCAGCTTAACCACAGATGCACACAGATGGAAAAGGCCTCGATCACGATTCCTACATCGCTGGTGCGATTCCTGAATGGTGAATCCGCACTCGGCCATCAATGTGTTACTGGCATTTGCTGAGAATCTGTGTTCATCCGTGTCCATCTGTGGTTTTCAACTGCATAGGCTAATATGATTTTCGGCGCACATTGCTCTACTGCCGGCGGGCCACACAGAGCATTGCAGCGGGCGCGATCAATCGGCGCCTCCTGCTGCCAAATCTTCGTCAAGAACAACATGCAGTGGTTCGGCCGGCCGCCGTCGCCGCAAGATATTAAATTGTTCGCCAAAGAACTCGTAGCCAGTGACCAGGCGATCGTGTTTGGCCACGCCGGGTATTTGATCAATCTTGGCGCGCCGCCTTCAGCCAATCGATCCAACTCAATAAAGTCACTTGTTCAGGAGATCCAGTTTGCCACGGACCTTGCCCTTCCTTTTTTGGTGATGCATCCCGGCGCGCATCTCCGGGCCGGGGAGACTCGCGGACTGGAGCGGATCGTTCTTGGACTAAATGAGGTCTTTGCGGCAACAAATCGATCGCCCGTGAGAATCGCACTCGAGGTCACGGCCGGCCAGGGAACTTGCCTCGGGCACAAATTCGAGCATCTGGCTGAAATTTATGACCGTGTGAAGAAGCCGGAGCGCCTGGGCGTTTGTCTCGACACCGCGCATCTGTTCGCTGCCGGTTACGATATCCGCACGAACAAGGGCTGGGACACGACGATCAAAAGAGCCGCTGCCCTGATCGGCCTGAAACAAATTTTGGCGGTACACTTAAATGATTCGCGCACGGAACTGGGCTCTCGCGTCGATCGCCACGCGCATATTGGCCAAGGTAAGATCGGCATGGAAGGTTTTAGGCACATCGTCAACGACCCCCGATTTAAAAAACACCCCGGCTGCCTGGAGACACCGAAAGGCAAAGACCTTCGTGAAGATGTGCAGAACCTGGTTGTCTTGCGATCGCTGGTGCGCTCTGACTAACGTTGGGGCCACCAGTGCGAATCGGTTCAAGCGCCGACATCGTGCCCGCCTAGTGTGATGCTGTCAGTGATTACCCGACTGCTTGTTTTTTGGGGTTTTCACCCCATTGTTGCAAATCCTTCCCGGACTACTATGTCATCGGTTCCTTGTAATGGTGGTTAGTTAGGTTCAAGGCGGCTCTGAGTGGGGCCGCCTTTTTTATTGCCAGTTTAGCGCCACCTGATAAGTTTTTCCTACCGTGTGTATTTGGGTGCACCCCGTTGGTGCGCCCGCTTGCGTGCGTTAGCCTCCTTGCGGCAATACTGCAGCCGGCATTCATTTGAGTTCGGCACTCGCGTTGCCCCCCTGTCGCTCTTCATTGTTGCAGCAATCAGGCGACTCGACTATCTTGCGCGCCGAGAGATTTGGCTCGCTGGGGCTAAGATCGTGGTTTTCAGTTCCGGCCAATGGTTAAATCTCCTCATCGAGTTGCCTCGGTAGCTCAATTGGCAGAGCAGTTGACTCTTAATCAATTGGTTCTAGGTTCAAGTCCTAGCCGGGGCACCATTTTTTACTTCCGACTCAACCGCATCAATAACTCGGCGCGCTGGTTGGGGTCCTTCTGAAAAACGCCGTGCATCACATCGACCTTCATGGTCGAGTGGGTGTCGCGCACACCGCGGGCCAGGGCGCACAGGTGCTTGCCATCGATCAAGACCGCGACTCCCAGCGGCTCGACAATTTGCTCGATGAACTCAGCAATGTGGTGGGCCGTCCGCTCCTGGTTTTGCCAGCGACGGGCAAAGTAGCCGGCAATGCGCGAGAGCTTGGACAGACCAAGGATGCGTTTATCGGGTACGTAGGCGATCGTAATGCTCATCAGAATGGGCAGCAGGTGGTGCTCGCACAAGCCCACCTCCTGGATGCCTTCGACGACGACCATGTCATGGCAGATCGCCTGGGTGCACTCAGCCTGGAACATTTTTGTAAGTTGGTCGGTGCCCATGCGTGAGCCCTCGGTCATTTCAGCCAGGGCTTTGGCCGCGCGCATCGGGGTCTCACGCAAACCTTCCGAGCTGAGATCGGCGCCGATTTCCGCGAGGATTGCCGCGTAATGTTCCGCGATTCTGTTGAGGTCGGGGACTTTCATTTGCGTTGAGCGTGGCATTTCACAAAATCTTCGTAGGCCAGGCGAATTCCGGCTTCCAGTTCAACCTCCGGCTTCCATCCCAGCGCGAAGAGCCGCGAGCTATCCAGCAACTTGCGGGGCGTGCCGTCCGGTTTGGAAGTGTCCCAAATGATTTCCCCTCGAAACCCGACGACGCGCTTGACCATTTCCGACAGTTCGCGAATCGAAACTTCCTTTCCATAGCCGATGTTAATGAAAAGCTCTTCGCTATACCGCTCCATGAGAAACACGCAGGCGCGCCCCAGGTCATCGGAACAGAGAAATTCGCGCATCGGCGCCCCGCTGCCCCAGCAGACGACGTTAGCGGCCGCGGCGACTTTCGCTTCGTGGAATTTGCGAAGGAGCGCGGGTAATACATGCGAGCTTGCCAGGTCGTAATTGTCATTGGGCCCGTAGAGGTTTGTGGGCATGACGCTGATGAAATCGCACAAGTATTGGCGCCGGTAAGCCGCGCACATTTTCATGCCGGCAATTTTGGCCACGGCATACCATTCGTTGGTCGGCTCCAGCGGACCGCTCAGCAAATATTCCTCCTTCATAGGTTGCGGCGCGAGCTTGGGATAGATGCAGGAACTGCCCAGAAACAACAGCTTTTTCACCCCGTTGAGGTAAGCCCCGTGAATGAGATTATTCTGCATTTGCAGATTTTCGTAGAGAAACTGGGCGGGATGTTGATCGTTGGCCAGGATGCCACCTACTCGCCCTGCCGCAATGAAGACGTATTCGGGCTTCTCGTCCGCGTAAAATCGTTGTACTGCCTCGACGTCGAGCAATTCCAGGTCTCCATGTGTGCGCCCGATAAGATGTTTGAAGCCGCGCCGCTCCAGCTCACGCCAGATAGCGCTGCCGGCCAGCCCGCGATGGCCCGCCACGTAGATCCGAGAAGCAGGATGCATTCTCAAACATAGACGCCGCGTCCAAACGGGCGCAAGCAAAAGCCCCGGTCATACCTGGGTTCGGCGCTTAGAATTCATCTCATAAATCCCCTGGGGAGGCATCTTGAAAGTACCACCCAGGCTGCCCTGCAATCGGGGCGGGGACATCTCGTCCCGGCGTGCTTCTCTCATTTGTATACTGTCGGGGACGAGACGTCCCCGCCCCTTGGTGGTTGTTACCAGATGCGCCCCCTGGATGGTAGGGACGGCTCGCCGAGCCGTCCGTTCTCCAGCGAAAAAACTGCTGCGGCTCGCTCGGCGAGCGAGCCCTACCATTTGTAACATGACGACAAGACTAATTGAGAACAATCTGGCAGCGAGACGCTGCCCGAATCCGCAGGCGCGGACGCCCGCGCGCGACACGCCTGCGCACGGATGTGCGGCGGGCAACAATTCGTCAGGCCGCGGCGCGATCCATGGCAGGTTCGGGCTGGGCGAGCAACTTTTGAAGATGGGCGATCCCGCGGGCGATGCGCGATTTCACCGTGCCCAAAGGCACATTCAGGATCGAGGCGATTTCCTTGTAAGGACAATCCTCCAAATAAAACAATGCGAGCGGCGCTCGAAACAGTTCGTCAATCCGCTCGAGCGCGGCCAGCGCCTCCGCGGAATCGAGCGCGCTCTCAAGCTGTGGGGAAATGGTTGGCAACTCGGCGTCCATCTGTCCGAGTTCAAAATGGGGGAACCGGTTCTCGCGACGCCGGCTCTGCAAGAATGCCCGATGCAAGGTGGTAAAAAGCCAGGCTCGCAATTTGGATGGGTCGCGCAGTTGTTGGCCCTTGATGCTCCAGGTATAAAAGGTTTGTTGCGCCAGATCGCATGCCTCAGCCTCCGAACGGGTCAGGCTGAGGGCAAACTGGAATAGCGGGCGATAGTATTGCTCGACGATATCTTCGTATTGCGCTTGTTTTGAACCAGGGTGCTCCGGCAAGCTGGAACTCGCGCCAATCCAATCTGGTTCCGGTGGCCCTTGAACTTTACCAACCCCCGCATGATTTAGCACTTGAGTGTTCATCCTATCGGTTCGGTTGTTTTGGTATTAGCAACTCAGGTACCAAGCACTAGAACTGCGTTTTTCGGCTGAAATAATGAGGCTTCGTGCTGGTAACGGTCCGTTTTCGTAGCGCCTCAAACGCTAGTGGTCCGTTGCCGGACCGAATCTTCTCGCATTCATATGTGTTCGCTCCTGGTTCGCGATCACTGCTCAGGGGAGAACGCGAATGCGGTAAAAGCGATTGGTGGGAGTAATGGGATCGCTCTTGGAGGATGTGTTGCCGGTGGCGAGCACGTCGCCTGGCAGGTCGATCCAGTTGGTGGAGTTTACCGTGGATACAAACTGCACGCGGTAACTCGCGTTGCTGACCGAACTCCAGGTGACCTGGATAACGCCGGGCGTGGTTTGAGCCAGCGACCGGATGGTCGGAGCCGGCGCGACAATCGTAAGCGTCCCATCGTTGAAGGTGATGACGTAGTTGCCGCTCGTCAGGCCGCTGGGGCTAATCGGATAGGTGCCGACGCCTTCACCCGGAGCACGGCTAAATACAAGGGTGCCGCCGAGCACGGCTGAGGTCTCGCCGTTAACAAAGCCCGTTTCGGTTGCAGTGAACGCGGGGTCAGCCGCGCCAAAAGTTTTGATTTTGTTATCGGCCGTCACAACCAGGGACGCCTTGGTGATGGTGAGGGTGCCGGCGCTGAACGTGATCGCGTAATTCGAGGCCGTCACTCCTCCCGGAGTGATGGCATAGCTCCCAACATTCTGCCCCGGCGCGCGAGTAAAGGTCAGGGCGCCGTTTAACACGGTTGCAGATTCCGCATTGACGAATCCAGAGTAGCTCGCGGTGAAAACGGGATCCGCCGCGCCATAGGTCTTGTTCTTGTTGTCCGCGGCAACAGTGAGCGAGGCGGGAGTGATGGCCAATGTGCTCCCCGTGAAACTGATGGTGTAATTGGCGTTGGCGGCCACCGAACCCTGGTTGATGGCATAGGGACTGCCCGCCACGCTCTCACCGGCAACACGGGTTAACGCACCCGTCAGCACTGAGGCTTGTGTATCCGCAAACTGAAAGCCACTGACCGTGAAGGTTAACGCCGGATCGGCCGCACCGTAGGTCTTGGCTTTCGATTGGGCGGTGACCGTGAGTGACGCGGGAGTGATGGCCAATGTGCTCCCGGTGAAACTGATGGTGTAATTGGCGTTGGCGGCCAACGAACCCTGGTTTATGGCATAGGGGCTTCCGGCCACGCTTTCACCGGCAACGCGGGTTAACGCACCGGTCAGCACCGAGGCTTGTGTGTCCGCAAACTGAAAGCCCGTCGCCGTGAAGGTTAACGCCGGATCGGTCGCACCGTAGGTCTTGGCTTTCGATTGCGCGACGACCGTGAGTGACGCGGGAGTGATGGCCAATGTGCTCCCGGTGAAACTGATGGTGTAATTGGCATTCGCCACAAGCGAGCCCTGGTTGATGGCATACGGACTACCGGCCACGCTTTCGCCCGCAACCCGGGCCAACGCACCCGTCAGCACCGAAGCTTGTGTGTCTGCAAATTGAAACCCACTAACCGTGAAGGTCAACATCGGGTCGGCCGCGCCATAAACCTTGGCTTTGGATTGCGCGACGACCGTGAGAGATGCGGGAGTGATGGCCAATGTGCTACCGGTGAAACTGATGCTGTAATTGGCGTTGGCGGCCACCGAACCCTGGTTGATGGCATACGGACTGCCCGCCACGCTCTCACCCGCAACACGGGCCAACGCACCCGTCAGCACCGAAGCTTGTGTGTCCGCAAATTGAAATCCCGTCGCCGTCAAGGTTAACGCCGGATCGGTCGCACCGTAGGTCTTGGCTTTCGATTGGGCGCTGACCGTAAGCGACGCCGGAGTGATGGCCAATGTGTTACCGGTGAAACTGATGGTGTAATTGGCGTTAGCGGCCAACGAACCCTGGTTGATGACATAGGGACTGCCAGCCACGCTCTCACCCGCAACCCGGGTTAACGCACCCGTCAGCACCGAGGCTTGTGTGTCCGCGAATTGAAATCCCGTCGCCCTGAAGGTCAATGCCGGATCAGTTGCCCCATACACTTTGCTTTTGTTGTCGGCAGTGACGGACAAAGGTGCCGGTGCGATAGTGAGCGTGCCGGTGTTAAACGTGATCGTGTAATTCGAACTGGTCAGGCCATTAGGAGTGATGAGATAGCCGCCCACGTTCTCTCCCGGCGCGCGTGTGAAACCGAGCGTGCCAATCAGAGATGTTTGACTATCCCCATTAACAAACCCGGAGTAGTTCGCGGAAAAGGCGGGATCAGCGGCTCCATATGACTTGCTTTTGGAATCCGCGGCAATCGATAAAGCGGCTTTGGTAATGGTGAGGGTGCCGGTATTAAAAGTGATTGTGTAATTTAGGCTGGTTAAGCCGCTGGCGGTAATGAGATAGCTGCCGACGTTCTCTCCGGGCGCCCGAGTTAAGCCCAGGGTGCCGCCCAGGGCAGCCTGGGTATCCCCGTTGACGAATCCGGAATAACTCACTGTGAACGCGGGATCAGCGGAACCATAAATCTTGTTTTTGCTGTCGGCCGTTGCTGACAAAGATGCTTTGGTAATGGTGAGGGTACCGGGATTGAAAGTGATCGCATAATTGGAGCTGGCCAGACCGCTCGGCGCGATCGCGTAACTGCCGACATTCTGTCCGGGCGCGCGGACCAACGAAAGGCTGCCGGTGAGCACCGCCGGTGTCTCCCCGTTCACGAAGCCCGTATAGGAAGCGGTGAATACAGGGTCTGCTGCACCATACACCTTGGACTGCGCATCTGCGGTAATAGAGAGAGGCACAGGTGTGATTGCCAGCGAACTGCCGCTAAAATTTATCGAGTAATTTCCGTTAGCTGACAGCGTCCCTTGAGTAATGAGATAAGGTCCACCCGCCACGCTTTCGCCAGAAGATCGAGTTAAAGCGCCTGTTAGCACGGTGTTCGCGACGTCGCCCAATTGCAGTCCGGTCACCGTGTACGTTAGCGCTGGATCCGCCGAGCCGTAACCCTTGGTTTGCGGTTGCGCCGCAATATTGAGCAACGCCGGATCGACCGTGATGACGAAGATGTTGGTCGCTGTGAGGCTTGGCGTGCCTGCATCTTTGGCACTCACCGTTACCGGGAACACGCCGGCTGAAGTTGGAGTGCCGGAAAATGTGCGAGTGGAATCGGAGAACACAATGCCGGGAGGCAAGCCCGAGGCGGAATACGTCAGTGGATCTCCATCGGGGTCGCTGAAGGTGTTCGGCGGAAACTGAAGATTGAACGTCTGGCCGTACGTGATTGCCGGTGGATCGGCGACGGGATTGGCAACAATTCGAGGTTTGTTGGTAGTTGCCGGAGATGTCCAGTTCGCCAATCGGCAGCCCGGGGCTGATCGAAGCGGAGTTTACCACGTTCAGGGTGTTGGCCACGGTTACAAGTCCTGTGCCCATAAGGCTGCCGCCCAGCATTTGCAGTGGCTGGCCCTGAGCCGATAGGCCACCGCCATCCAACAACGTAATCCCGGCAGTTTGTTGGTTGATGGCGTATCTGAGCGTATTGGTTTTTACTTCGACCGTCCCCGTATTGAAGAATTGGAAATTGATGGCCGTAGTTCCGGCGGCGGCGGTGCCATTTGTTTTCTGAAATGTTCCTGCATTGATGAACAACGGCGTAGCTCCAACACCGGTCATGGCGTTGCCATCGAAACTGTTGATGAAAGTCGCACCCAGAACGTTGGTGATTGTCGCTCCATTGGCACCCGTAATGTTGCCTGCGCTCCAAACTGCCGTACCAGGATTAATCAACCTGGTCCCGTTGAGAGTGACATTGCCGCTGATGCTGAGTCCGCCAGAGGCAGTGACCAGCGGGTTCGTCACCGAGCCACCGCCCAGGCTTATCGGGCCAGTGACAATAATCGGGCTGCTCCCACCCAGGGTGCCCGCGTTGAGGTTGATCGCGAAAACCGAGCCGGCGCTGTTATAGTTAATCACGCCACCAGCCCCGCCAACAGTTAACGTGCTGCCGGTCACATTGCAGCCCGACGCAAGACTGGCCACCCCGGCCGAGACGCTTAAGGCGCTCCCAAGGTCGAATGTCCCGCTGGCACTCAGGGTTGTGGCGCCGCTCATGCCCAGCGTGCCGGCACCTGTAACCAGGGATGTGGCCGTCAGAACGTGACTGCCCCCACCAAAATTCAAAGTGGCTCCCGCTGCGTTGCTGATAATACCGCTGTGAGTGCCGCCCAGGTTGAGATTCAAAACGGAGGCCAGCACGTAGAGATTTCCGCCATTGTTAAATGGAGCAGTGATAATGGTTCCGGTCGTACCGGCCGTCAGACGGACCAGGCCGGAGTTATTGATCGGAGTTGTCGAAGCACCGCTCAGGCGCCCATCGGCAGTAATGTCGAACGTTCCTCCCGCCAGATTGTTAAGGCTGTTGCCGGCAGAGATCGTGAGGTTCCCGCCGCTCCAACTCCCGTTGCCGCCGTTATTTAAAGTCCGACCAAGCGTCACGCCGCCAGACCCGATAATCAAAGTTCCGCCGCTGCCAATCGTGGTCACGCCAGCCCCGCTCATCGTCCCGTTGGCCCAATTTAAAATGCCGTTAACCGTGAGGTTGCCGGGTCCGGTTACTACGCTTTGGGCAACCAGGAAGCTGAGTTGCCCGTTCGGATTAATGAGGCTGGCACCATTCACCGACAACGTCGCGCGATCAACCGCCAGTGTTTGCACGCCGGCGGCCCCACCCAGTGTAAGACTGTTGTTGGTCGCGGTTGTTCCAGCCGGAACAGTCACGGTATACGTGCCGCTGTTTGTAATCCACGTATTGTCGGCGGCGGTCGGCACTTGCGCCGGACTCCAGTGGCCCGCGGCATTCCAGTTGCCGGTTCCGCCGATCCAAATCAGATCCGCGGCAAGCAGGTGAGCATTAAAAAGGAAAGCGACGCCAATAACGATAGTCGAGGACGCCAATCTGGTTTTCATAGTCAGGTTCTCTTGTGCTGATAACAGGCCTTTCATGTGTTGGTTGAGGAACGAAAGGCCCTAAGCACCCTCGATGCCATCGCCTCGATGCCCAGCTTCTTCCCGGGAAATGATGCGAGACGCTGGAGAAAAAACTGAGGTCAGGTTACGAGTGCGGACCAATGAACGGCGCCGACGGTCCATGTGCGGACCAAATTGGAAGTTTTATAACCGGCTTAAAATCGCGTCGGCTGAGCACCCAGCGTATGGGCAACTACGCTCAGCAGCTGTTCGAGGCGGAAAGGCTTGGCAAGAAATGCACTAACACCTGGCGGCAGGGTCTCTTTTTCCTGGTTATAGGTGCCGCTCATCAGGATCACAGGAAGGAGGGAGCCGCGCTTCTGCATTGCCGATAACATTTCAGCCCCATCCATCACCGGCATGGCAAGGTCCGTCAGGACCAGGCGGATGTCGCGTTCGTGTTGTTTCAGCAGCGACAATGCTTCAACCCCGTTGGCGGCGCTCAAAACCCGGTAGCCATGCTCGATCAAAGCGGGACCGACCATTTCCCGCACCGAACGATCATCGTCTATAAACAGAATCAATTCACCTCGTCCGGCGGCCAATTCGGCTACAGCGACAGGCCGAGCCGGCAGCGGAGCAGTGCGTTCAGCCCGGGGCAGATAAATCTCGAATGCCGTGCCGGCGCCAACTTCGCTCTTTACACTTACGAAACCACCATGATTACGCACAATTCGCGCAATCGTGGACAGGCCAAGACCGGTGCCTTTGCCCGGACCTTTGGTTGTGAAGAACGCGTCGAAAATCCGCGGGAGGACATCCGGGGCAATTCCGGTTCCGGTATCGGATACGAGCAACATCACATACGCGCCAGGTGCCGCGTCCCGGAGTCCTTTGGCCTCCATCTCGTCAAGCTCGACGTTGTCAGCCGCGAGTGTTAAGGCTCCGCCGCCAGGCATGGCATCGCGAGCGTTGACGCAGAGATTCAACAGCACCTGGTGCAATTGGGTCGAATTGCCTCGGACGGGCCAGAGGTCAAGCGGTGCCATGGCGTGCACGCTAATGGACTTGGGCAGCGTTTGCCGCAGGATATTTTCCATTTCGCGCAGCAAGCGACCCGGTTCAAGCAACTCGCGTTCCCCGTCGCGGCCGCGCGCAAAGGTCAGCACCTGGCGCACCATGTCGGCGCCGCGATGAGTGTTGGTCTCCATGACCTTGAGCATTTGCTGCGTTTCTGGATCCGCGACTTTGTCGCGGATCAGCTGGATGCCCATGAGGATGGGGGAAAGCGCATTGTTCAGGTCATGAGCCATGCCACCCGCCAATGCACCGATGCTATCCATTCGCTGGGCTCGAAAAAATTCCGCCTCAATGCGCTTTTGCTCCGTAACATCCTGCACGGTGCCGACCATCCGAATCGACTTTCCGTCCGCATCCCTCAAAACCTCGGCCTGCTCACGCACGATCCGGATCTCGTGGTCAGGGCGCTCAATCCGATGTTCAACTCCGTACGCATTGCCCGTGTCCAATGATTCCCGAACCGCTTCCTGGACCTTCTCCCGGTCGGCGGCGTGCACTCGTTCAAGGAATGCTTCGTAAGTTGCTTCAAACTCCTTCGGAGTGAGACCAAAAATTGAATAAATCTCATCTGACCACTGCAACGTATTGTTCACCACATCCCAGTCCCAGTTACCCAATCGGGCGATGCGTTGGGCCTCGCGGAGGCTGGTTTCACTTTTCCGCAGGGCTTCTTCGGCCCGTTTGCGTTCGGCCAACTCGTGGGTGCGCTCGGCAATGCGCTGTTCCAAAGCTGCGTGCGAAGCTTGAATGCGTTCCGTCATAGCGTTGAAGGCGTGGGCCAACCTTCCCAATTCGTCGCCGCTGCGAACCGGAACTTTGGCCGAGTAATTACCGCCTTCAATCTGTGTGGTCCCGGTGACCAACTCCTGGAGGGGGACGGACATGCTTCGAGAGATTAACCAACTCAACACAAACGCCCCCAGTAGCGCGAGTGTCCCGGAAAGCAGAATTTTACGGCCAAACTTCTGATTTTCAGCAACCGCATCGGCCAGCGAGTAAAGACAAACCTGATAAGTCGGGGGAAAAGCCGGCCCGGTGCTCAGGGCCTGGCAATAAACCTGGTGGGGAACACCGTCAATCCGCATGCTGAAATTGCGTAGCGGTGATGGTCCCTGCAGCTCCGTTCGCACCGCCCGCTCGACTTCCGGCATGCCGCTGGCCGGCAGAGAAGACGAGTAAAGTCGATTGTCCAACCAAAGAGCACTCGAGATCGGGTTCGCCACGTCGGCCGGAGGCAGCGGGAAAGCGAGCCCCAATACACCCCATCTGTGTCCAGCTACACGGTCAACGATTGGAGTGAAAACCGTTTCCAGTATGGCTGCCGTGCCGGGATCATCTTTGGGAGCCAGATAGCCTACCTGCATTGCATCTTCCCGGCTCACAGAGACACCGACGGGCTCCACCTGTTTGGCGATGCGAGGCAGCCGCTGCAGCGAAAATGGCAATTTAACTGAAGCGCTCGGATAGAGCACTTCGCCATTTGTATTCAAAAAGAAATAAAATGGCTGGGGCTCGTTGGTGCGGCTCCGAGGATAGGCGTTTATTACATCTGACAAAGGGTCAATGCCATTTTGGTAAACGTCGTCGACGTCGCGCTGGCTCCAATGTGAGTCGCTGGCGGTCTCCATCGCAGCGAGGACGCGCGGGAATCCGGCAGCGGACACAAACCGATCGCGGATAGGCTCGAGGCGTGCCTGACGCTGCTGCAGAAATGAATCGACCTGGAATTGAAAGGACTGTTGGAAGTGGCGTTCGTAGGAGGCGCGGACCTGGTTCTCGGTAATGAGCAACGTTGTGACGGTCACTCCGACCACCAGAAGCATCATCGAGAGCAGCAACTTGATCCGGAAGGTCATTCCGAGGAGTCAGCTGACTCGCGCAACTCGGGCCACTTCTGGAGACGGCGCAGCAAAGCCTGATGCGTCAGGCCAAGTTTTGCCGCCGCGCGTCGTATGCCCCCGTTCTCATTCGCAAGTATCCGAGCAATCAAATCATATTCCTGTTGCTCGATCGGACTCAGCAATCGCGCCGAACTTTTGGCTGACGCTGAAGCTTGTGGGGGCGAAGCGGCGGCCAGGGTGGAAGCGCGGCCGCGAAGCCATTCAAGATCCATGATGAGGTCATGGGAGGCCGGATCCGTTCGCAGTAGCGAGCGCTCCAGCAGGTTCCGCAACTCTCGCACATTTCCAGGAAAAGTGTGGACCCGGAGCGCTTCCATATCGTGCGATTTCAATTGCGGCTTGAAGCGATGATATTTTTCGCACAGTTGACTGAGGAGCGCTTCGGCAATCGTCTGAAGATCGGCGAGATGTTCCCGCAGACAGGGCAATCGAACACTGAACACGTCGAGACGGTACATCAGGTCCTCTCGAAACCGTCCGGCGCGCACTTCGTCCGGCAGTGAACGATTGGTAGCGGCCACGACTCTACCACGAAACTGAAATACAGCCGTCCCACCAAGTGGACGGTATTCTCGGGTCTCAAGGAAACGCAGCAGCTTCGGCTGAAGTCCAACCGGTATTTCCGCTACCTCATCGAGGAATAACGTGCCACCCTGGGCTGCTTCGACCAAACCGGTGCGGCGGCGGTCCGCGCCGGTATAAGCGCCTTTTTCGCTGCCGAATAGTTCCGCCTCGAACATCTCGGACGGCACATTGGGGCAATTCAAGGCGATGTAAGGGGCGGCATTGGGCCCACTGAACGTCAACCGGTGCAAATAACGCGCCGCCAAGTCTTTGCCCGTACCCGTTTCACCCAGGAGGAGCACGGTGGCATCCGGATGTCGAGCTACTTGTTCCAGCTGCAGCACGACTTCACGAATTTTCCCTGAACTGCCAAACAAAGCGTCGGTGTCCGATTCCAAAGCCGGACGCTTCAGTCGCAGTTTCGCGCGTCCCAGCAGCGCCCGAAAATCGTTTGCGTTGAGCGGTTTTGTGAGATAGTCAAACAAACCGTTGCGCGTTAATTCAACGGCTTGCGCGAGCTCAGGAGCCCCGGTGATCATCACCACCACGCCCACGGGATTGCGGCGAGCCAGCTCCGGGTAGAATTCATAACCCGTACCGTCCGGCAAGCCGTTATCGAGGATAGTCAAGTCAAACGACTGCCTGGCCACGTGCGCCGCGGCCTCTTCCAGAGTGTGACAGGCAACCGGCTTTGCGCCTTCTTCCGCAAGGATCTTGGCGAGCATTGAGGTGAACCCGACGTCATCGTCCACCAACAGGCAAGAAAACTTTTCCATTTCGGCCATAACTGCGGGCACAAACTATTCGCCCTGCTGATAAGATAGTATGTAACCCGGCAGCCCGACAAAACCAGAAAAAACCCTCCTTGGTCCGAATCCGTTGTCGTTGGTCCGAAGGCGGAACACAGTTCCTGGTGGATGGGCAAAACCGCAAGTTTCCTGGCCTAAAACCATTGCATAACCCCACTGGCACGCGGCTTGCCTTAGGAGATGCCTGTTGGCCACCACACCTAACAATTTGGTAATGCGCACCCTCATCATGGGGCGTTGGCTTTTGCTATTCGCGCTCGCGTGGGTTCCGGTGGTGGCCAGAACGGACGATTTGACGGAGAAGCAGAAAGCAGCCGCAAAAAAAATCTATGATGTAAAATGCGCAAAGTGCCATCGTATGTACGCACCAACTGATTACGCGCCGGAGGAATGGCAACTGTGGGCCGGTAAGATGACTAAAAAGGCAAAACTGGAGCCCTCCAAGGAAAAGCTGCTCCTTCGTTATCTCGAATTGCTTCGCAGACAGCAATCCGCGCCAGGCACGACCCAAGCCCACACAAAACGCCAAACCGCCGTTAATCAAACAGCCTTCGGCAAAGGCTGAGATGAATTAATGGCCCGCCGGTGGGCGAAAAATCGCCCGAAGACCTGCAGAATTGTTCGAATCGTGCTTCCCGCCTCCGGAGGAATGGCGTACTGGACCAATCCCTAGGCCTTATTTATTTTTTTCCTATTATTTCCCACCGTTCCAGTTGTATCTCTTAGACGTGAATCGGTTTGTTAAAATTGGATGCTTTGCATTTACGTTAATTCTTTTATGCAGGAGCCTTAGCCCCGCCCAATGCCTGATTGAGGGAAAGGTCACATTACCCAAGCCTGATCCGATGACGACTCCTACCGCACGCTACCCCGGTCAGGTCGGGGAAATTGTGGCACCGGAGCCGCCGACCGCTGTTGTGTACCTCGAAGGCAGGTTCCTAACTCAAGTTACCAACGCACCCGGGCCGACCAAACAAGTTCTACAACAAGGGATGCAGTTTCATCCGGCCTTGCTGCCGGTCCAGACCAACACCGCCGTTGCGTTCCCAAATGCCGACGAGTTCTACCATAACGTATTTTCTTATTCGAAACCCAAGCGGTTTGACCTGGGACGGTATCGTAAGGACGACCGGCCTGCTCCAATAGTCGTGTTCGATAAGCCCGGTGTGGTGAAGCTATACTGCGAAATTCATCAACACATGCGCGGCGTCATCCTTGTGTTGGACACTCCTTATTTCACGACGACGCAGACTAATGGAGAGTACCGATTGACCAATTTGCCCACCGGAGATTACCTCTTAAAAGCCTGGGCCGACGAGAAACACGAGTATGAAAAGCCTGTTTCCCTGAAGTCGGGCGAGACGCTCCACGTGGACTTCGATTCCAAATAGGCGTGGATGAAGGTCCTCCTCCTAGCCTTGGCTTTGCTGGTCTTTGAGACCGCCGCACAATGCCAGCAATGGCTGGACGCAGTTGACAATTCGCTGACGCTGAAAAGTCACAACGGCTTCTTCAGCGCGGAATTGTCCGGCCTGCTCGATCTCGAAGGTTATTACGTCGATCAACGGCCGCCAGGGTTGCTGTTTGAGGATGAGAGTTTCTTCAACCCGCGCCTGAGCCTGTTCCTGGATTCCCATCTCGGCGATCATTTCTATGTTTTTGTCCAAGCACGACTGGACCATGGGTTCGATCCTGGGGAAGCGGACTTTGAGGCTAGAGCCGACGAGTATCTGTTGCGGTGGATTCCGTGGACAGACGGAACGTTGAACTTGCAGTTCGGCAAGTTCGCGACGGTCGTGGGAAGCTGGGTGCAACGCCACGATTCCTGGCAGAATCCGCTGATCACCGCTCCATTGCCGTATGAAAACCTCACACCTGCATCCGATGATGATATCCCGAGCTCCCCAGCTGATTTTTTAGCACGAAAACACTTACCGGATCAGAAGGACTCATGGCTGCCGATCATCTGGGGCCCTGTTTATGCGACTGGTTGGGGACTTTTTGGAACGATTGGAAAGGTCGACTATGCCTTCGATATTAAAAACGCTCCTCTCTCCTCGCATCCGTATTCCTGGGACTTGAGCGACTCGCTTTGGCGTTACCCAACTCTTAGTGGACGGCTCGGCATCCGGCCTGGTCCAGCCTGGAACAACGGAGTTTCTCTCAGCGTGGGTCCCTACCTCTCTACCGATGCGGCAGGCAGCCTTCCATCCGGCAAAGGACTGAGCGATTATGACCAGTTCACGGTGGGTTATGATCTAAGCTACGCCCACGCTCACTGGCAATTTTGGAGCGAGGTTTTCCTTTCAAGGTTCGAGGTGCCCAACGTTGGCAATGCGGACCTGCTTGCGTACTATGTCGAAGCCAAATACAAAATAACCTCGGGTCTTTACGCCGCGGCTCGGTGGAATCAGACGTTTTACGCCACGATAGACAACGGTTTGGGCGGCCAGGAGCCGTGGGGCAACGATATGTACAGGATCGATTTTGCCTTGGGCTATCGGTTCACTCGTCATCTACAAACGAAGCTTCAGTATAGCTTCGGCCATCGCCAGGCCGAACTGCAGCAAGGGGAACAACTGGTAGCCGCGCAGGTCACAGTGAAATTCTGACTTCCTGTTCCGCGCGTCTTCTTCACAAAGAGGTCCAGATTCAAAAGTGCGGCGGTCCGGGAACGGACCGTTCAAAGCAGTTGAACGGCGTCTTTGATCAGAAATCCCCCACAAATCCGCCGCATTAGGCGGTGGCATTGAGACTGCTCACCTGCACTTAGATTCTATCAAACCAACCAACCAACCAGGACTAAGGAATATGAGCATTTCAATAACAGGCGGACGATCCCCAAACCGGAAATCTTCGAAAGCCTTACTCCAATCCGGCTCTTAAGGGACGAGCAGTCCTGACCTGCTATAAAGACTTTTCCTCCTGAGTGGGAGGAAGGCGGGCTTTGGCGATTCAAACCGTGTGCCATCCCAAAGCCCTCCTGTTTCGAAGGTTCCAGGAACAAGATCCAGACTGACGCATCTCATTTCGAAGGGGTTACGAAGCACTATGAACATGATTCGAGTAGCACTTTTCGAGAACCTCGCTCAGGCGCAATCGGCCCAGCAACTCCTCATCGAGGCGGGTATTTGTGCCCACACCCGTGCAGAGTCGGGTCAAGCCAAGCTTTGGTTCATATCACCGCGGCGCGCCGGAGCGCGCCTCGAAACAGCAGCCAGTGACGCCGAACGCGGAGAAAAACTCCTGCGCGAGCAAAGTGCGGATCCTCGGTTGCAGCCAGCGATTCGCTGCCCAGAGTGCAAATCCTTCCGGGTGGATTATCCACAGTTCACCGAAAAATCGTTGTTCACTAATCTGGCGATGGGCCTGATGGCGGAGCTGGGCCTTATCGAGCGCCAGTACTTCTGTGAAGAGTGCCACTGCATGTGGATAAGGCCGGGAACGAAAGTGCCCCGCAGCCGCTCCCACCTCGCCCCAGATTACTTTCTTGAAGACTTCAGCCCGTCAGCAAGGACCAGCTCGACCGAGCCAAACCCCGATGGAGCTGTGGGTCGTCTTTACCGTGGGCTCGAGGCCGATTCAAAAGGCTCAGCATTGAGTGGACTGGCAGGTTCAAAGGCGATGCTGTTACGGCGAGCACGGCAGGTTATGGTCCTGCCGCTGGGCGGTCTTTTGCTACTCTCATATAACCGCGCGCTCATCGCAGCAACGACGCCAACCCAGCTCCCCGAGATAAAAAGCGGCACCTCTCGAACCGACACAAAGACAAAAACATATGCGGTACGCCAGGAGCGACCATCCGCCTTGGTTGCAACAGGCCCAACCTACCTTCGCGACGTGTTGCCAATCCTGATGGGAAAATGCGGCCGCTGTCATAACGAACAAAGCCAAGTCCTCGCAAACTGGTTGGATTACGATACTGCATCCTCAAAGCGTTGGGAGATCAAACGACGCGTATGGGATAGTTGGCACGGAACCTACTTCAAACAACCGATGCCAACCGCCAATGGTCCCGAATCGGTTGCAATAACGGCGGAAGAACGCGAAGCAATCAAAGCGTGGGTCGAAGAAGGCGCGCCACGCGGCATTGCCCCAATTTATTCGGGCCTCTCAAAATCCGAAAAAATAGAGAATGGCCGACGGCTCTTCGGCACAATCTGCGCCGCCTGTCACCAGTCCACCGGACAAGGAATCCCTGGTCGATTCCCTCCGCTGGCCGGATCCGACTTCCTCAACTCGGACAAACATCGGGCGATAAAGGTAGTCGTGAACGGGTTGCAGGGTGAGGTCGTTGTGAACAGCCAGCATTTCAACAATGCCATGCCAAAATTCCCCCTCACGGACCAGGACATCGCCAGCGCGCTTACCTTCGTCTACAACTCATTCGGCAACTCAGGAAAGGAAGTCTCACCGGACGAGGTCAGCGCTGTCCGCAATGAAAAAGAGGAACCCGGCAGCGCTCCCATATCAACGGTAAAAGTTCCCGAAGAAAAAAGTCCCTTTGAATGAAACTACCGATCAAAAAACTCCGTAGACCCCAAGCACGGTGCGGTCTTGTTCTGGTGTTGGCAGGCATCTGTTCATCGCTGACAGGATTCCAATTAATGGCGCGAGACGACGCGAAGCCGACGAAACCGGCGCCGCCACCGGCCAAAGCCAAGGCCTCAAAAAAACTCACCGGCGCCGAATTGTATGCGATCCACTGCAATCGCTGTCATCCGGAACGCTATGCCCCCGAACGAACGGAGGCGCAGTGGAAAACCATCCTGCTTCACATGCGCACGCGGGCCAATCTGCCCGCGGAGCAGGCACGGACCATTTTGAAATATCTCCAGGAAGACAGCGGCGCCTGATTCCCCGACATCCCACCTATAAAACGATACCGAGCGCGAACGCCATCGTATTTACATTCATGACCACAAAGCGCGCCCTTATATTCGTCTGCGTGGCCGGTTTGGCTTTAGCCTCACGCGCGGCCGACATCTCCCAGGAGGACTTCAACGCATTAAAGGATGCCGTTCTCCAACAAGGCCGACGACTCGATCAACTCGAAAAGGCTCACGAAAGCGACCAAAAGAAACTTGAGGAGTCTCAGAAACAACACGAATCGGATCAGCAGGAAATCCAAAAGCTTAAACAGCAGATCCAGGACTCCCAAAAGTCAGTCGTCAGCACACCACCACCGACTGAACCGGCGCCTTCCCTGCAACCGATCCGCCCTGTGGCTTCAGCTCCATCGGCTTCACACAATTTCATGATGGCCGGTGACGCCGAGGTCCAGTTCGGCAAAGTCGACGGTTCACACAGTGCATTTGCCCTGGCCGATTTCGCGCCCATATTCTTGTTTCGGGCGCACGATAATATCCTGTTTGAGGCCGGGTTCGACATTACCTTACAAAACACCTCGACTCCAACCAGTCCGAATACGTCGCACGACAGCGGCTCGAGCACTACTATTGGCCTCACTTTCGCCACGATTGACTACACCTTCAGCGATTATTCGACCTTTGTTGGAGGCCTGATGCTGCTTCCTCTGGGCACTTACAGCGAACGTGGCGCCGGTTGGCTCAATAAAATCCCTGACGACCCCCTGCCGCGCGATTTGGTGCCCGGCAGTGGAGCCGGAGTCCAGTTTCGAGGGGCCGTGCCGGTTGGCGATGCCGGCCAGAGCTTAACCTATGCAGTTTATGCTGCTAATGGGCCCAGTTCCAATGATGGTTCGGCGAACCACGATCAACTGGATCTGGGCGGAAATATCGGCGTCAAAAGCGACGGCACCTTTGGCAATCTGCACGGCTCGCCCAGCGCGGGCGGGCGGCTTGGCTGGTTAAAACCCTGGAAGGCTCATTACGATTTCGAGCTCGGCGTGTCAGGCCAGACTGGTCCGTGGGACGATGCCGATCAACACCAATGGTCTGCCGCGGTCCTCGACGGCGCGCTTCACCTGGGTTCAAATATCGAAATAAAGGGCGAATACATTCATACCTGGCTCGACACGGCTGATGTTGGAACCATTCATCCCCGAGGATGGTGGGTCCAGGGTTCGTACAAGCTGGCCGGTCTCAACCTGGATGTCCCGATTGTGAACAACCTCGAACTTGTCGGACGTTATGATGCTAAACGGGACAGCTCGCAGGGAATCAACACCGACCGATATACCTTGGGATACGTTTATTACTTCAGCAATACTCTGCTGTTTGAAGGAGATTATGAATTCCACCACAGCAACGATCCTGATGAAGATCATAATCTGTTCGTCTTCCAGTTATCCTATGGGTTCTGACTCGGATCTCAGTGGGCCAGCGGTCGATCCAAATCACCAGGCATGAAATCCAATACTTCTGCCCGGGAACCAAAGCGGTGTTCATGCATCGTAAGGATGGGACTGACGCATTGATCCCACGCGGGGGATAAAAGTAAGCGAGCGAAAAAACCAATGTTCATGCCATCGCCATTGATCCGATTTCAAACTCATCAGAACACGGACTTGGGCCAGCCCATTTGGTCGCTGCAGCGGCCCGGTCCGAACTACCAATTCCGAGTACCAAGTGACTCGATCCCTCGCAGGCGTGAACAGGCGCTTCCGCTTTAATCGCAACGAGGAAGGTGGGCCACTCCAACCAAAACAAAAAACACAAAGGCAGTATGACTAACATAACAAGCAAATTAGCAATAAACTTCTCCCGACCGGCGTTCCGGCGCACGGCTTGTCTGTGGGCCGTCGGCATATCAGCCGCTTTGGCCACATCCACGCTTCTCGCTGATAACGATGGAGGTGGTCATTACCGTCAGATCAACCTGGTCTCCGATCTTCCGGGTGTGGCCGCTCTCCAGGACACCAACCTGGTGAACTCCTGGGGTGTGTCGTTCAGCTCAACCAGTCCATTCTGGATTAGCGACAACGGCACTGGTAAAGCCACATTGTATTCCGTAACGAATGATATGGGTGGAATGATGCACGTCACCCGTCTTGGGCTCGTAGTGAACATTCCCGGTGAAGGCACGCCGACCGGACAATTGTTTAACGGCACCGGAAAGTTTCACGGCGATATCTTTATCTTCGCCAGCGAAGATGGGACTATCTCCGGGTGGCGTGGGAGTTTGGGAACGAACGCGGAAGTTCTGCTGTCGAACTCTAATGCCGTCTACAAAGGCATCACCCTTGCGACCAACATGAATGGTCCCGTCCTCTTGGTGGCGAATTTTCATCAAAACATGATTGAGGCCTACGACGGAAATCTTCAACCAGCAGGACAATTCACAGACCACAAGGCCCCTGCCGGCTACGCTCCTTTTAACGTGCAGTTAATTGATGGGACGGTCTTCGTGACATATGCAATGCAAGATGCTGACGCGCATGATGATGTGCCCGGAAATGGCCACGGTTTAATCGACGTGTTCGATCCCAATAACGGCAAGTTCCATCGTTTTGCGACCGGTTCTGCGGCGGGCGGGCACTTGCGTGAGCTAAATTCACCGTGGGGTTTGGCCTTGGCACCGGACAGCTTTGGCAAAGCTGGAGGCAAATTGCTGGTCGGTAACTTCGGCAGTGGCACAATCATGAGCTTCGAGGCCGATGGAGATTTCCGCGGTTTCCTTAAAGGAATGCACGAAGGACCTCTAATGATCGATGGTTTGTGGGCACTCACGTTTGGCAACGGCGGATCTGCAGGATCCCCGGAAACACTGTTCTTTACGGCCGGCCCGGAGGGTGAATCACATGGATTATTCGGCAGCCTGATTCCGATTCGCGGAAACAAGGACGACAACGATTAGGATTCAAAGTACTACGGCACATACAACACGGCGCCTCGGCGGGAGTTTCCGGCCTAAGGATTTAACTTCAGTTTACAAAGGGTCGATTCTCCCGCCAGGCGTCGGCAACGCGAATCTTAGACATTGGGGCGCAAAGATTTTTCATGTTCTTGCTGGCCGCTTTTGCGGCAGGTGAAATCACCCTCTCCTTCACCGGCGAGGTTTATTGGTGTCCGGTCGTCGGCCATTGATTCGAAAGCAGCGGCAGTATAAAAGCCGATGCTGCTTAGCCGGCGGAAGCGCTGCGGAATGCGCAAAAGGAACCGACGGACTGTATCGCGGCTTGCGGACCCGATTTCGGGCGTTTCACCGCTCAAGGTAGTGGCACGTCCCTAATCGGGCCCGGGTTCACCTCCGCCTCTTGACGTGCGCCTCCGGCAAGTCACTATACCCGTAATGCGAACCTTCATCTCGGGTCTGATAGCTTGTTTCCTTGCGTGTTTCGGGGTTGCTGCCGAAGTTTCGTCCGGGCCGCCGGCCCTAAGCTCCCCGCTTGCTGGATCATATCAGATAAAAAATCTGAAATTTGGCGAGCTGCTGCGCCCGGAAAACGCCAACAGCGCGGTTGGGACACCTATTGTTCTATACTCCGCCCAGCCCTGGAAATGCATGACCTGGAAAGTGCACGCCCTGGGAGAATCGGTATATCAGCTGCAAAACCACTTCACTTCAAAGACCTTTGCTCCGGACGCGGCGCCGGGGAAGCCTGAACAGAGCGTGACCCAGGTAATCCTTTCCAAGCAAACCACCGAAAACCCAAGCTGGCAGTTTACTAGGCTCGCCGACGGTGCGTACCGGATTACCGATGCAAAATCCGGCAAGGCTTTGACTGCCGTAAAAGATGAGCGGGGCTACGGCGCCAAAGTGATTGTTCAGCCGTGGCAGGATAAAGAGGAGCAGAAATGGCAATTGACGCCCATCGATCCAAAACAGCTCACTATGTGACTCCCTAGCGCGCCGTCTGCCAGTCGAAAACCGTCACCGCATCGAGGTCTTCCCATTTACTGCCCACTTTGACTTTAGGAGTCGTGCGGCCGGTATAGCGCAGCACGCGATGGGGCATCGTTTTTTCAATTGTAAAGAAAAGTGGATTGATCATAAGGCTGAGCACCGCACTAGTTGGTTCCATTTTTAACGTGATCGTGTTCTCGTTATCCGTTGTTCCGGATCCGACTTTTGAGAAAGTAAAACCAACAGTTTCTTTCCTCTGAACAACGATGTAGCGGCACCTGACTTTCTCGCCATGTATTAGCAAGTCCCAATGGGCAGCTAGAAAGGGGCCTACCATATCCGCAATCAACATTTCACCAGCCACGTTCTCGATGCGCGGCTTCATTCGATCTGACAGCGACGAACTATATTGAAATTCGATCAGGGTTCTGCCAGCGGACGCGGGCCTGGCGATCACACTCCCTTTCGCGCCCATCTGCAATTCAGCCAGCTCGTAAGTCGCCAGTGAATTTCCCTGATAAACCACGTGCTCTTTAGCTGCTATCCGGCCATCCGGGTAGGTGAAATCGCGGTCCACGTTCAGGGTTGAAGCGGAGCGCGTTGCAACCCGCTTAAACCGGAAAAGCAATCGTTTGGGTTCAGCGCCTTGAGCATAAATGCTGCCTTCCAGGTATTCGGGATACTCGTAAGCCAAATTCGCGACGGAGAATATGGGATTCTTGGCTCCTGCATTAATGGCGCTATCGGCACCAAACGCAACACCGGCCAGTCCGGCCAGCGAAAAAATCATCCAGGCAAAAGTTTTCTGGTTTACCATGACTCAATCTCCTCAATTCAAAAGAGCGCATGCTTACTGCGCTTTGGCCGCAAAATAATTGTCATGCCCAGGGACAATGAGATCCGCCAAGGCGGCGATTTTGTCCATGCTTTTGGCGGACATGGCGAAATCTACGCAATTGAAATAACCTCGACGTTCGCGCCAAAAATCCAGTGTGGCGACCGCATCTCCCACGACCGCAACTGACTGACTCCGGCAGTCAAATCTTATGCTGTTGAGTCCCATCGTATGCCCTGGGGTTGGGAGAACATCCAGCTCATCGAAAAGTCTCTCCGTTGCTGGTTCGATACGCTTCTCCCATTTCCTGGTCGAATTCAGAATGGACGTCACCTCGGGCCCCGCGAACCAGCGAGCCTGCGAAAAATGGCCGAGTCCAGCGTAATGGTCCGCATGCTCATGGGTGATAAAAACTGCAGATATTTCCGCAGGCTTTAACCCGGATCGACGGTCCAGTTCCCGCGCCATTTCGTCTGCATTTTGCAATGACGGATCTACGAGCAACCGAAATCCATCTCCTTGAACGAGTGTGCAGGTGCAGATCGCAGGACGGACACCCCGCGCGTCACTTTCTCCCCAATATCGGTTGCGCGACAGATTTCCGATCGTGATGACCACCCAGCGATCAACATGCGAAGGCCTGCTGCTTTTCGGCCTTTGGAAATCAGCGTTCGGCTCAGCACTCAGACCAGCGCATGCGGCCAGACCAAGAGCTGTGCCTGCTGTTCTGGCAAGGAATTCCGCGCGGTTGTACCGTTGTGCCGGCATGCCACGTTCGGCAATGGTCATTATGCCATCACTCGCTCCAAATCCTGACGCTCAGCCACCGTCATCGGTGTCATTTCTCGTACAATGCCGATGTTGGCCTTAAGCTGTTCAATCGAAGCAACTCCAATTATTGCCACGGAAATCGGCAGGCTCAGCGTGTATCGGATCAATTCGGGTGGCATCACCTGGTGCGAAGTCTGATCGTGGTACGGCCGCAGAACTTTCTGCAGGGGATTCCCGGTAACCAGACACCCGTTCCCGCCGCCCATAACCTTCATCGCGATAATGCCCAGGTTCTTCCGGCTCGCCACCGGCAACAGTTCCTCCCGAAACGGCTGACGGCGAGGCACCGGATTCAAGGTAGTCAGCAGCGTATCCAATTCGTAAGTCTCGATTGCCTCTCGTAACCTCCCTGCGTTGTCGTGACCGGTAACGCCGAAGAACCGAATCACCTTCTGATCATGCAGTTTATGAAACGCGGCAATAACACCGTCGGGCTTTCCCCACGCCGCAACGTCCTCTGTTCCCGAAACACCGTGAACCTGCAATAAATCCAGGTGGTCAGTTTGCATTCGCTTCAGGCTCTGCTCCACACTTCGCATCGTGCCATCATAAGTGCGCGAGTTGGTTTTGCTCGCGAGAAAAACCTCCTTGCGCCGCCGCGCCAGGACCTGGCCATAGTTCGTCTCCGACTGCCCGTTGTTGTAATCGGGTGAGGTATCGAAGTAAGTGATTCCCAAATTCAGGGCGCTTTCCGCGATGCCAACAGGATCGTGCTCGGCCGAGGGCGGCAATTGCATGCCGATGACACCGCCCAAACCAAGCGCACTAACCATCATACCCGTTCTGCCCAATTTGCGTTGCGGCAATTTTGTGGACAGACTAGTCGTTGCGATGTCTTGAGCACTTGATCCCGAGCCGGAAACGCCGGCTGCATATGCTACTGCCAGAGATTTAAGGAATTCGCGTCTATTCATAATGAGTCCACGGCCGAGTGATGAGTTATCGAAATCGTCGTGCACACGATGAATCTTGTCAAACACGCACGGCGTTTCCGATCTGGTCACTTTTGGGAGGAGTGATGCTGCCAAATGAAATGCAACTGACAGCGAACTTGCGCGCGACAGTGTATATTCCTCCCGATAAGGACTGAACCTGGATCATTTCATCCGGCGATTGCCGAGCCGGATTCTCCAGCGTCACTCCAATCGCTTAAGAATAACCAGCCAAGCCGTCGAGTTGGGAGCATTGCCCCCAAGGACCAGCAAGTCACCTTTCGGCAAAGCTTGTTTGCGTTTCATGACTTCCCTGCCCTTGCCGATGAGTGAAACCTCCAACTCTGAACCGTTGAGGTTCTTTACATCAAGCTGGCATTTCGGGCTGATGGGAACGGACTTCGGCGGCCCGGGAGGGACCGCAAAAGTCGTCCGATTAACCTCGTACCAGTTCGTCCATTTCAGCGGCAGCTCCTTCAGTTTATTGCGAATTTCCGGATTAACCGGTTTGTAGTCCTTACCCTCTGGCGGCTTCGCATCATCGGTGCCCCAGACCAATGTCGCCGCGAAATGCATGTCCGCGGCCCGCGTGCTTGGCAGTGCGCCTGCAAGAAAAGCAGCCGCCAGTGAAAACCCGACCAGAACGGTCGCCCGAAGCAATTTAAATCTCATGACCCTATTTCAAGGAGCCCAATTCTTCGCCGCCCGCAGACTCATTTTCCGCTGGATAGGAAAGCCAAACCAAGGTGGTACCCGCTGAAAAATCATGGTAAGTAAAGGCCCCTGAGTCAGCCAAGGCTGTTTCCATTCCCGGCACATGGGTGCCGAATGGGCTGCCCAGGTAGGCAATCAGTGCAATGAGAGCGAGGCCTGCCGTGGGCACGAGCAGATATCGTAAGCGTGCAAACCAGGATGGCGCGCGGACCGGCTGCAGTGTCGGGGCCTCCAGTTTTTCGATTTGGCGCTGGATTTTCGACCAGTAAAATTCGCGGGATTCCGGCAACCGCATGCCGTCTTCGAAGCCTGCTACGGCCTTGCGCGTCTGGCGCAACTCACCCAGCAGTGCCGTGACTTCCTCATCTCTGGCCAGCTGATTGGCCACCGCACGCGCTTCGGCCTCCGGCAGTTCGCCATCCAGATAAGCCTGTAGCTTTAGTTGTGCCTCGTACTCCATACTCATTCTTTCTTCCGCAAATCGGCCAGAATGGCTGCCATTTTCCGCCGCGCATAAAACAGTCGCGACATCACCGTTCCGATCGAGCAATCCATTACTTTGGCTATCTCTTTGTATTCCAGTTCTTCAAATTCATGCAGGATCAACACCGTGCGATGCTCATAGGACAATTGTCCAAGAGCGCGGTCGATCCGTTGCCGTAGTTCGGCCCGTTCAAGCCCGGCGGTGGGGTTCACAGTGACGATCGGCATTTGCCGTTCAACCCCGCCGGAACCTTCGTCCATTGCCTCAATCGACTCGGTGCGCTGCCGCTTTTGCTTGCGCAATTCGTCCAGGCACAGGTTGATCACGATCCGGGTCATCCAGGTGCCGAAACTCGACTCACCATGGAACTGGGCCAGCCGCTGCCAGCCTTTCACCCACGCTTCTTGAGAAAGATCAATCGCTTCTTCTTCATTCCTCATCATGCTATAGGCCCGAGCGTAAAGCTTGTCACGATGACGGGCTACCAGCTCTTCGAAGGCAGCCATATCACCGCGTTGCGCGGCTCGGACCAACGCTTGATCCTCTGACGAGGAATACGTTTTCTCAGTCATCGGTTCGACGTCTGCAGCACCGGCAGTATTCACGCTTCCAGGCGCTTAAACTGCTGAATTGAACGCCGCTTATGAAACAAAGGTACACCGATTCAAGGAAATCTCGACGGTTGAACAACTCACCGCACAACACGTTGGATTCAAGCGACATATGTGGATTACAGCCGCCCTTTAGTGGAAGGCACCAACCCCGAAATTCGTGGATCGCGTTGGCAGGCCAAATCAACCGCCTTGGCAAAAGCCTTGAATAAAGCTTCCACAATATGATGGGGTTCCTCCCCATAAACCAATTCCAAATGGAGATTACACCGAGCTTCATTGGCAAAAGCCTGAAAAAACTCTTTCGCCAACCCGAAACGAAACGCGGTTGACATGTCTTGCTGCCGCTCACGGTGGCTCAGTTTCCTATAGGATAGGCCATCCAGACCTCGCCAAATCAGATAGGGCCTCCCGCCAAAGTCAATGACGCAACGTGCCAGGCATTCATCCATGGGAACGTGAGTTTCACCCGTAAATGGGTTGCGTGGATCGAAACCGGCGCCATACCGCCGGATGCCTTTTTTGTCCCCAAGCGCCTGAAGAAAAGCCTGGCCCAACGCAATCCCGCAGTCCTCAACTGTATGATGAGCGTCCACTTCGAGGTCTCCACGGCAGCGCAGTTTCAAATCCACTACCGCGTGCTTTGCGAACAGAGTCAGCATGTGGTCGAAGAACGGAATCCCCGTGCGAACAGAAGACTTGCCGGCGCCATCGATGTTCAACTGCACTGCGATCCTGGTCTCCCCCGTCGCACGTTGAATTTGCGCCTGCCGGTTTCTCATGTTGGCAGATAATTAAGCAGACTGCCCCCGTAAAGACAAAGCCCAATGCGAACGGCTGCAAACGCGCATGGGTGCCCAGCCCACGTGCGGAACTCAATTCCCCGGTGTTGGATTGGAAACAGTTCGGGCGGCCAGTCTTAACTTGAGCTGCTCAATCTGCTGTCGAAGCGGGGTTGAAAAGGGCGAAACCTTGGCTGCCATTTCCAGATGGGTGATGGCAGCATTCAGGTCTCCTTGTTGCTCCTCAAGACGCGCCAAATTAATCGATATTTCTTCCAGCGCGCGCGTGTCGGGCTCTTTTACCTCGGCCGCGTTTTGCTGCCACCGTCGCAAAGCTAGCTGCCAAACATCTCGCGCCCGCGCGTCTTCATGAAAGTTGTCATGATAGAGGCGCCCCAATTCAAACAGGATTTCATAGCTGCTTGGATTGTTGCGCAAGCCTTCCCGCAGGAACTGCTCGGCTTCATCGGGCTTACCGAGTTCTTTCCGCAGCCAATAAGCCGCCACCGTGTAGGTATCAATCCGGTTCGGGTCCAACTCCGCCGAAAGCTTCAGCCACGGCAGGATTTCCTTTTCCTTCCCGCCACCCAGGTGAGTGTGCTCGGTAATCATGAAATGTCGCCCGAACGCCTCAATCCAGTCGCGCGGTCGTCCCAGAAAATTCATCATCCGCTCGTGCTCTTCTTCTTCGTTGCTCCCCTCGGCCGCGGTCATGTGGTGGCTGTCTTTAGGAGCTTGCGACTGATCGAATACCGACGGGTAATAGCCGCTGTGAAAATAAACATCCGCTTCGACAAAGGCCTGATTGGCGAATATGCGCCGGCCGTCGCCCAATAGCACCTTTAAAACATTATCCGACTCGTCCTGTCGTACCCAGGACCACACGCGCACTTGAAGCGCAGCTGATAACGCGAAGCACAGGGTAAGCAGCAGAAACAAAAACAGAATACTGCGTCTCACGACGTAGGCTTCACCCCGCGTCGCTTCATTCGAATCTGCATCCTCAGATTGTGGGGTTGGGGCCATGGCTCACGAATTCAACGGCTTCCGCCGGAAGATTGACCAGGTGGCGAACAACAGCAGCGCTGAATAGACTGCGGCATAAAGGCTGGCCAGACCGCAATCCGCCAATGCCGGCAGCCCGCGGTCATTCACAAGGAACGAGCGCAGATCGTACCATTCCAGATGTGGGATTAGGTAATAAAGCACGGTCACGATGGTCTGAAGCGGTTCCGATTGCTGCAGTGCCAACTGATGCAGGTGTCGGCCAAGCAAAAGAATCCCAAGCACCAGCACAAAGCTGATGGTGATGTTTGATGACGGCGCAGTAAATACAACTGAGCCCAGCAAGGCCAGGCTCACCACCATGCCAGTCATCATCCAGTGCAGCCACAAAGCCTTCAAAAAATCCAGCCACGGCCAGTGCCCTTCGCGCGCTCCGCTTAGCACGCCAAAGAATACATAAAAAACCAATAGCGCGAGCCCGCAAGCGAGCCAGCAGCCGGCGAATTTGCCTGCGACCACCTGGGCGCGGCTCACCGGCTTGGCGAGCAATGGAAAAATAGTGCGATTTTCGCGCTCCGCAGGTATTTGCCTCGCGGTGGTAGTGATGGCGATGACCAGCATCGAAATCCACACCAGCAGCAAACAGACGTCTTTCAGGACCCGCACGATGCCGCTGCTGTGAAAAAAATTAATGGAAGCCATCAGCAGAGTCAGTACGGCGGTGAGGACAAAGAGGACGTAGAAATCTTTGCGGCGATAGAGCTCTTTGATGACGATGCCAGCCAGGGCGCCAATCGTATTCATAAACGAACGGGCTGAGGTTCGTAACCAATAATCTTCAGGAAAATCTGCTCGAGATTGGCCTGGTGTTTCTCAACCAGATCCGCTACGCGGCCTTCCACCTTGAGCTGGCCTTCGTTGATGATGGCAACCCGATCGCAGACCGTTTCCACTTCCCCCAGTTCGTGTGAAGAGAAGAACACGGTTTTGCCTGCGTTTTTGAGCCGCTGAATGATTTCACGGACCTTCATTCGACCCAGGGGATCCAGGCCACTGGTGGGCTCGTCCAGGATGAGCAAGTCGGGGTCATTAATGAGCGCCTGAGCCAAACCCACGCGTTGTTGCATTCCCTTGGAATAGGTTTTAATCGGACGGTTTCGGGCCTTCTCCAACTCGACCAGCTTCAACAGGCGATCGATTCGTTGATCCGCCTCCGACCGCGGTATATGAAATATCTTGGCGTAGAATCGCAGCAGTTCCTCCGCGGTAAGGAACTTGTAGTAATAAGTCAACTCCGGTAGATAACCGATTCGCTGGCGTGCGATCGGTTCGCGCACATTGACCCCAAACAAAAACGCGTCGCCGCCGGTCGCGTTCACAAACCCAAGCAGGACGTTCATTGTGGTCGTCTTGCCGGCTCCATTGGGTCCCAAAAACCCAAAAACCTCGCCCGCGTAAACCCGCAAATTGAGGTCATTCACTGCGAGCTTCGGACCCGCAGCCGCGTTACGAGCTTTATATTCAACGCGTAAGTGTTTGGCTTCCAGAATTGTGTCCATTTTTCAGGGTGCGCCTTCGATGCGCAGCATTATATGCGGGCGAGGCGTTGAAACAACACTGTTTGTCAGCAAGAGAAATGCCACAGCCTCATTATTTCGCGCCCGATGCAGGAAATCGCAATTACCGAGCGGGTGTGTATTGTTCCATTATAAGATGACGCAGATCTCGCTGGCATTTGGACAAGCCGACCGCGAGCAGGATCAAACACGGCACGACATCAAGCCAGCAAAGCACTGAGGGCAGGATCAATACCGAAATTATCGTTAGTACCGGCGCGAGATTAGGCCGTTTCAAAGTTAATGCTAATCCCATGCCGAACCAGCAAGCCGCCGTTAACCCGACTATCAATCGCACAGAGTTTATGCCGGTAAAAAACAATCCTCCCAGCGCGTCTCCCAATGGGCTGAAGTCTCTCCGTTTAATTGCCTGGCCCAAGTACACCACGACGGGCATCAACGAAATGAGGATGAACGCCAGCACCGGCCAGAAAAATGACCGCCATAATGCGCGCACCTGTCCACCCAGGATGTCGCGATTGGTTAAGGGAGTGCAAAGCAGCAGTTCAAGAGCGCCATTGCGGCGGCCTTCGGCAAAAAAGCGGCAGGCCTGCAAAGTGAATAGCACCTTGAGACAAAACGCCAGACCGGTCATGACTGCCCCGTCCAACATGATTGTCCCCGCCTGATCTGGCGATACGATAATCACACAAACTGTTATCGCCGCCCACGCCAGAACCACTAGCCAGGCACCCCACTGGTTGCCCAATTCCGCGGTTGCAAGCCACGCAACCGGGTGCTGGGGCAACAGTTTTTCTCGCAAGCGTTTCCGGCGAGCAGCCGATCCTTTGCTGCGGTATAAAAAACTCAACCTGCCAATCGCGCCCTTCCGCCTTTCCTGCCAGCAGTGCGGCAGCGCAACACTGGCACAGGCCAGGAGAAAGCAGCCACCCATGGCGGAGATGCCGAGGGCTCGCCAGAACTGGTGCGCCTGCGAACCGCTCATCATATCCGTGGCATAGATAAAGGCGTAGAGCGGGCTAACCCACGTTATGGGCTGCCAAGCTGACGTAATGCCGGTTTGCGAAGCAAGGCTCGCCAGCACCGGCAGAGCGCCAATCAAAAGCAGCAACAGACCCAGCGCGTTTCCAAGCGCCCGGTGTGAATCCCGGGCGAAGGCCGACACGCACAAGCCCAAGGCGAGTGAGAAGAACAACGCATTGATTAAGGCCACCGCCGTTCGCCAGAAATCCTGGCCAGTCACTCCACCGGCAAGAAAGGGAAGAGCCGTTATCGGCAACAGCGCTAACAAGCAGTAAAAAGCGGTCAATGAGGACGCAGCGAGTTTTCCCAATACTACATCGTACCCTTTCAAGTCTGTCACAAATAACAATCCCAGGGTCCCGTCTCGTTTCTCTTCGGCCAGTGAATCGGCGGTCAACAGGATCCCAGCCAACAGGCAAAGACCAAAGGCGTAACTGGTGAAAACCTCAAACAACTGTCTGCCCGGATTCGAGGTGCGCCCGGCAGAAACGAAAGCCAAAGATACCAGGCACACCAGCATGGCCAGGAAAGATGTCCACCAGCGCGCCCGGGAAATGCTCCGCCGGCGCGCTGCCACCCGCAGCTCTCGTTGAACGATGGGGAGGAAATTTAACAATGGAAAACCTCCGCTTAAATGTGGTCTCCGCTTCTGCACGCGTTAGACAACGTTCGTCCCAGCCACCAGCCCAAAAGTCCAGGCCGAGGATCACGTTTCAATTGGGCAGCCAACCGGAATTGCCGGAGCAGCCGTTCTCGGGCGTACAGACCAGCGGCGAAATCCGTAATCAGCCGAGGCAGAATCCAAGCCCAAAAAAAGACCAGCGGCCCCGGCTGCCAGCTTGGCCGCATTGGCCTGGTGACGAATCCAAGCACCAGCCAAAGCAGGAACAAAGCATAGAAAATGCATGGCACCATGAATAAGTTTCCCAAGGAATTGCTGGCTGCCCGAAGCGCCGTTTTTGCGGTCAGCCCCTGCCAGGAACCAACCCAAAAGAACGCCCAGGCATCGGTCAGCATTAACACCGCTGCTCCCAGCCATACCGCAATCCAGACGTTGCGGAAAGTTCGATCCCAATCCACCCAAGAGTGTGCCCAGAATGGCACGATAAGAGCCAACAAATCCAAACCTGCAATGAGCATTACCGGAGCGAGAAACTGGCGCTGAAGGGCCAACCAATGCCCGCGCACGATTTCCGGCACCGTGAGCGGAGTCGAGAGGAGCAATTCCAGTGTGCCGGCCTTGCGCTCTTCGGCCAATTGCCAGGGCGCTTCCGATGCCAACCGCACCCGCAGGAACAAATGCGCGCAAAACGCGGTGAAAATGTAATACCCTGGCTCAATCAACCACTCCCGGTGGTATTCAGCAAACCCCCAGAGCCATCCGCCGGCGATGAGAGCGAAGCCAATCCAAACGAAGGCCGCTTTATACCGTAGCCGGGATGCCAGCCAAAAAAAGGCGTTCCGGTTTAGCATCCGCCGACGGAACGCCGCACGCTCGGCGGCACCACCGCCCCACCATTGTTGCCAGCGGTCACGCCAACGGATCCGCTGCCGGCCCGGCGGTCGGTCTTGCCATACGCGTGGCGTAATTTCGCTTGCCGCCACCAGGCACGCCCACCCCAACGCGTGAATCACCACAAGGGATTCCCAAAATCTGGCAGTCCAAATCTGATACGATTGATACGACGCCAGTGCATACGCATAAAACGCGCTCGGCAGCAGGAAAACTGGCGATACGCTGCCTGAGCGATTTCCATGATAAGTAATAAACGCGCCGCAAGCGGGCAACACCGCAGTGACCAACAGCACCAGCAGGAACGTCAGCCCAACGGACTTCGAACTTGATCGGCAAATCGACGATACAAACACCCCCGCTGCCAGGGAGAAAAACAGCGCGTCTGCAGCGACCAAAGCCATCCGCACAAAATCGCCGGGTGTCAGTCCTCCGAGGATCAGCGGCACCGCCAGCAACGGCACGACTGAGGCCATAGTGTAGAAAGCGTTGAGCGAGTTGGCGACGAGTTTGCCAAGCACGACATCGTAGCCTTCCAAATCCGTTAAAAAGAGCAACCCCAGCGTTCCCTCTCGCTTCTCCTCACTCAGACAATCCGCGGTCGCGAAGCAGCCGCTCATCAGCCCAAAAAAAACGGCGCAGCCAGTCAAGACATCAAAGAGGTTTTCCGCCATCTGCCGCGGTGTTGACCGCTGCATCACCATGAACAAGTAGGTGCCTCCAAGAATAACTACAAGCGCCGCGTACGACCGGACGCGATAGGTGCTGCGTCGGCGGGCCCCCACGCGCAATTCACGAGCTACTATAGGCAGCAAAGTCACCCTAACGGCCCAAGCGCATTGTTCGCGAAACCTGGGCGTCGAACTCGTGCTGAGCGATAGCAAATCTCCATAGAAACCTGAAACAGGACCTATCGCTCGCGGACATCGTCACCTTTTCTGGCTTCGCCGGCTACTACGTCGCCGACAATATTGTCGTCGCGTTGCGGGCCGGTCACCTTGATCTCGCCAACCTTCAGGCCAAGCCGGTAAACATCCAGGCGCTGGCCGACTGACGGCATGTGACCAATCGGGAAGTTCAGCACTGCAAAGCCAGCATCCGGATCAGCAGTAACGATCTTGCCCGTCAACCTGGTTTCGGGCGTGACGATGACCTTCGAGCCCGAGGGCGACTGCTTTGGCTGGCTAGTTGCGGCTGAGCCCTTTGTGCCGGAGCAACCCACCATTGCCAGCAACAGCATCATTAGAACCATGAAAAACAAGGTTCTCATTGAGCCAGTTAACTCGGCAACGTAGCGCAGGTCAACTGGCAAGTAGGCGCTCAAGAAATATCACTTCTATTCTCGGTCATCACGGTGTCTTCATGCTCGTACGCTGGCGCGCAGCAGCACAGCAACCGCAATGTTTCATTGCCTGTGTTCCATAACTTATGCTTTTGTCCCGGTCGGATCGCAATCGCGTCACCGGGTTTGACTTCCACCATTTCTCCCTCGATGCGCATTCGACCCGAGCCGTGAGTTATGTAGTAAATCTCTTCGGTCTTGATGTGGTAGTGCTCCTGTGTGCTCGTGCCGGGAGCAAGCCGCGCTTCAGCCAGGCTTTGATTGCGAATGGCCGAATTGCGGTGTGCCAGCAACTCGCGAATCTCCGATCCGTCTTTCGTAATGAACGCGGGCACCGCTTCGAGACTTCGAGTATCCATGGCTTTAGCAAATCCGCTTCACATCTATTCCCAGCAACGCCCCCAGTTTGTCGATTTTTGCTGCAATATGACCAATGCCAATCGCGCAATGATGGGCGGGACCAGCCTTGGACCACTGATTGATAAAGGCCTTGGCGCCTATGCTGAACCGATAGCGGCTATTGGTATTCCCGATTTCCAGAACGGGCCCTGGCACTGATTCCCCTTCCGCAACGAGCAGTAGCAATTTGCCTTCTGGTCCGGGAACCACCGAGAGCAAAGTCACCGGTCCGTGCTTCACGCTCATTTGAATCGATAATCCCTTGCCGGGTTTGCCATGGTAAACCGGCAAGGGCACCAGCGCCACGCGCCCCTCTGCAATCGCGAAATGGGCAGGACCATCGTGCCCGAGGAAAACAACGTCGTCTTTGAAATCAGCCAGGTAGAACTCCGAAAACGACCCGCCCGCGCCCAACAGGTCCATGATCTTCATAGCCTGCACGTTCTTAATCTCGCACTCACCCGCGACCGGGACATGGTGCCCGGTGAGCAGTGTATTGCCGGCAATGACCGAAGTAACGATATCGCGATAAGGATAACCCTCCTGGCTTTCGTAATAATAGGCCAGCGACCCAAGTTTATGTTCTCGAACCAGGGCATCGAGCGCGCATGACGTCCGGGCTGCACGCTCGATTTCGCTTCCCTCGCATTGGGGCGAAACGGAAAACTCCTGCCGGAATTGCACGATTTTGGCCAGCACCTCGGGCTGAGTTGCGGCTTCACGGAGCCCGTGCAATTCGCACATTTCCAGAAGTTCGAAATGACTCCCAAACGCTGAGGATTGCTGGGTCATGTCGCTGTAGACATCCAGCATTCCGCAATAGTAATGACCGAGCACTCCGACACGATTATGCCGCATTGCAACGACGACTTTAGCGGCGTCCACCCAATCACGTAATTCAGACCAGGCGGCCTCTTCGTGCAGGTAGCCGGTAACCAGTTGATAAGGTATGTTCGCACGATTAAAGACACAGGCAATTTCCGGAGCGCTGCAGGCCTGGCAATGCTCCAGCCAAACTCCGGTCATCAACCCACGGTCGCCCAACCCGTTGAACTTTGCGTAATCAAGCTGAGGTACCGGTTGCAGGTTTAGCACGACAACCGGGACTTTAGTGCGTTGCGCAACGGGCAGCACCGTCGACGAAAGTGCGTACGTCGAAACATATAAAAAAATCAATTCGACTTCTTCCCGCCGGAAAAAGGAAGCAGCGGCCGAGGCCTTCTCCGGGTTATCCACCATCCCGGCATCGACGAGGCTCACTCCGAACGAGCGTAAGTGTTTGGCGATTTCGGCTTGGTACCCACTCAGTCTGTCAAGCAGGCCGGGGAATTGCGGCCAGTACGTATCCAGGCCGATCCCAAAAAGCCCAATTTTGGTTGCCGGTGGCATGTTATTCAATTCAGAGACTGCAAGTTTTAATCTCAAGTCATGAGCAACTTTGCTCTTTAGTTTTCCATCTCGACGCGCACCGGGCCCAGAAGACCCGATTCCATCAGCGCATTTTCTTTGGTTAATCTTCGAACATTGGTTCGGGTGTACCGGTGGTCTTCGGGCAGGAACTGGTCGCCGATGATTCGGTTCGGCCAAAAGTTCACAACGTCAACTTCCAACTTGTTCCCGCCCGTCTTCACGGCATCCGTGATATCAACACGGAAAGGTGGCGCCCAAACCACGCCCAAATCACGACCATTTAGCCGAACTTGAGCCAATTCGTAAACCACGCCCAGATCCAAAAATATCCGGCGCTTGCGTTCCGCCATCGGCATTCGGTCCTGCTCCAGGTTTAGCTCGAACTCTTTGCGGTACTTAGCTGTGCCCGAATAATACTTGATCCCAGGTTCTACTCGCGTGGGCCAACTGACCAGTTCATCAAATTGGACATTTTCGGGACCTCCCCAATGCGGATCAAAGCGGACATTCCAACTGCCCCTGAGTTCCTGGGCCATGCTCAGCGTCAGCCAATTTTCCGCGGCGACCACAGGATGTTTCATTGCTGGTTCACGAAAAAGGATAAACCATGAACCACAAGGCGGGAACTCAAGCGGAACCGTGGTTCGTCCGCCGGTCTGCTGGTACGAAGCTGCAAACCTGTGTCCGCCACTTACCGGATCCCAAATCTCTGGCGCTTTGTCTGCCACGCGGAACGTGCACCGCGCGCACTCCCATCCATTTGAAGGGTTCGCGACGAAATAGATATCGGTCTTGCCGTCTGTGCGGTGCACATAATCCAGCATCGCCGGTGCGGCATTGGAAACACCCCGATGGCTCATTTGAATCGCTTGATTTATCGGCCGGTCAACGAACTCGTATTCGAAATCGGGTGGCACACCGTCCCCGAACAAAACGTCGCGTGCCGTGCGCCCCGCAATGACCCGGCCTTTGCCCAGCCTCGCAGTATCATCCACGCGCCACAACTCGCCGGCCAGGGCTTTTACCTCCGCATCGCAGCGCGGAAAATCCTCCAAACCGCTTGCCCGATCCGGTTTGGGACCAATTACGGTGGCCCCGTCCATTGCAAGACGCTTGATTTTTCGAAGCACCGGCAAGGAGATCACCGTCCTTTCCGGCAAGACCAGGACCTGATAACTCATTCCGCCGGGCAACATCAACCGTCCGTTTTTAACCGACAGCCTGGTGAGAAGTGCCTCCTCAGTCAGCACATCATAATCATATCCGGGCAACACATGCGCCGGGTCGGAACGTTTGAGCTGGGCAAAATTTGGCGCATGATCCCCATAATAGTAACAGGCGTCCGCTACAAAAACACCCTGCTGCAGCATGAATTGGCATCGGTCGATATAGCCCAGGAATGCGCCCGACATGGGCCACCAGGTGCTATTGGGATTGAAATGGGTGCCGGCGAAGTATTGCTGCCCCGGAATGCCCATTTCCAACGGCGAACAAACAAACGCGTGCCAAACCAACAGGTTCATCCCTTCGCACAACGCGCGGTCGAACGAGGGCTTAAGGTTATCCCAGAGCGTTTCCTGCCAGTGCGGTCCCATGCTCGTAAACCCCTCAGCCACGACCAGCGGATGCCCATAAGTGTGGGCCGCCGAAGCCGGCTGCTTGACAAAAAAGCGATTCGTATCGCCGATCCGGTGACGCCACGACCATGCCCAAAACTCACTCATCGGCGCGTCGTCCCAACCCAGGCAACGCTGAGCGTCTATAGGAACGGCGTGAGGCCCGCCGGATTCCGGATGAATGAGCAACCCGTGGCGGTGCGCATTGTCGCGAAATAAACGATAATGATGATCGATCGCGAGGTCGCCGATCGTTTTGCGATAGTCCGCGAGAAAGCGATCGCTGATCTCGCGATTATCAACAATGCGGCCTGCCAACACTGGCAGAAATGGTAAGAGGTCGTAGCCACGGCGTTTGCGAAATTCCGCGCGCATGGTCGGGGTCCAATTGATCGCCTCCACCTCCCAACTGTCCGTGTGCAGGTATTTCAGCGTTTTGCCCGCCAGCGGGCCGGCATCGGCAATCAGCGGTTCGACCACTGCGTTCCAATAACGCTCGAAGGCCCCTGCATCCAGCACGTCCAGGGCGTAGCCGCGCCACCCTTCGCTGGAGGTGGAAACGCGCGCATTGTCTGCAATCGTGCAGCCAAACCTCAGCACCTCCCATTCTCCGGCAGGCGGATGCCAATGCAGCACACCGTTGGTCCCTAAATACACGCTAAGATCCACAATCTGGTCTCGATGCGCATCTTCCTCGCCCGGAGTTTCGGGGAATTGCTGGAAAAGCGGAGACGTGTCGGGCGCAGAGAAATGCAAAGTTTGATACACCGTTTTCTCTTTTCAGTTTTGGAGCGGGCGGTGCCCAATTGCGCCAGCCATCGACTTCGCGGGATAGGCCACGACAAATAAGTCCTGAAAGTAGTTGTCGCGAGCTTTGGGCAGAGGCAGGTTGAACTCGTTCGACTGCAGAGCGCTGACGCGCAGTTGTGTCCAAACCAGCTTTTTCGCAGCGTCAGATGGACTCACGATTGGCCCGCCCAGGTTCCACCCACTCAAAATGTTCAAGCTCATTTCCAACCCAAGCCGGTCGGCTTCGTGCAGCGCATGTTTGTAGAGTTCCCTCCACGCTGGCGAAAAAAACGTAGGGCCATGTGGCACCTGCGCATTCCCGTCCTGCTCCGCTCCGCCAGCATCACAGATCAGCGCTCCGCCAAATCCCTTGGCTTTCATCTCTTCCAGATCGCGAGTGATCGAGGCCTTGGTAACGTTGCCGTTCAACCACCACCAGTACGCTCGCAACCGCGCACACGTGGGAGGATTAGTCCATCCCTGGTCCAGCGCGTCGCTCCCGAAGACTCTTGGCGCGTTGCCAAGCAATGACGCGACCATCAAGCAGCCGCTGCAAAACCGCAACAGTTCCATTTCGTAAAAGGGGAATTGGCCCGGGGTAAAAAGTAAAGGTCATTTCAGTAAGCACCCCATCCTGCGCGCCGGTAAGGGTGCCGTCCCTCGGCGTCCCCACTCTCCCCCTTGGGGTAAAACCCGCATTCCATTTTAAATATCACCCCGATAAAAAATAAAAAAATACGCTGCCCGCCCTTTGACAAATGTAACATCCCGAGTTACGTATCATCCTATGAGGGCGAGTTGCCGGTTTGCCATGGCTCTCCATGTCCTGGCGTTGCTCGCCTATCGGGATGGGGAATCGTTATCCTCCGGGCGCCTGGCGGCGAGCGTCAATACCAACCCGGTGATAATCCGGCGGTTGTTGTTGGCGCTGCAAGCGGCGAAGATTGTGCAATCCCGTAAAGGTAGAGGCTTTGGCTCGAGACTGAGCCGGCCTCCGGGACGCATTAACCTGGCTGAGGTATACCAGGCGGTCGAGGGCGCGTTGCCATTTGCCCGGCCGCGCCGACGACCTAACCCTGCGTGCCCCGTAGGGAAAGGAATCGAAGCGGTATTGGATGGGGTATTTCGGTCCGCGCAACTGGCGTTGGAACGCGACCTGGCCCGCACGCGCCTCACGGAGGTGCTTGAGGCAGTCGGCAGGCCGGCGCGAGGCCGCAAATGAAGAAAAGAGATTTTGATCGCATGAGAAGGACAACATTGAAGAAAGCCACGAACAAAAAGGCAGCAAGACGGCTCAAAGCCACGCGCGCGCGGATTAGTCGGACGCGCCGTCCACGCCGACGGCAGGCTCTTAGCCGACATGGCAAGCGCCGGCGCCAGCCTGTGAGCCGAAATGGTAAAACCAGCGCGAGAATTCCCGAGCCGATCCATGCCAACGGAGCTCAGCCTGTTTCTCAGGAGCAGCCTCCTGTTCCACGGTCGCAGGATGATCAACTACACATTCCTGCCGTCCGCGGGCCCGCGGGCGAAGCCTTGCAGCTTTACCTGCGCGAAATCGGCCAGGTAAAACTCCTGACGCCCGACGAAGAAGTGACCTTGGCTCGCCGCATCAAACGCGGCGACGCTCAGGCTCGCGAACAGATGATCAAAGCCAACCTGCGTCTGGTAGTTAAAATCGCTCACGATTATGATGGCCTCGGTCTGCCTTTGCTCGACCTGATTAATGAAGGCAACATCGGTCTCATCAAGGGAGTTGAACGATTCGATCCGGCCAAAGGCGCCAAGCTCTCGACTTACGCCGCCTGGTGGATCAAGCAATCCATTAAGCGCGCCCTGGCTAATCAGTCCAAGACTATTCGCCTGCCTATCCACGTGGTGGACAAGGTCGCGCAGATTCGCCGCGCCGAGTTGAAGCTGCGCGAAGCTTTCGATCGCGATCCCACCGACGAGGAAGTGGCGGCTGAAGTCGGCATCAAGCCCCAACGCGTGCGCGAATATCGCGAGGCCGCTCGCGCGCCCGTGTCGCTGGAAGCGCCGCTCGGAGGCGAGGACGACTCGGACCGGGTGTCGGAAGTCGTTCCCGATGCCACAGCCGCAGCGCCGTTCGACCATCTGGTGCGGGAAAGCGACACCGAGTTGATGCGCGAGGTGTTTGCCACCCTGTCGCCGCGGGAGCGAGCCGTGCTGAACTTGCGCTACGGTTTGGAAGATGATAATCCACTGACTCTCGAGGAGATCGGTCAACGCTTCGGCGTCACTCGTGAGCGTATCCGCCAGATTCAGAACGAGGCGTTGCTGAAATTGCGCCACAAGGTTGAAAAACGAGACCGGCGGCCGGTCGAGGGAATCGTGACCCTTGCCGAGTAGAATCCTTAGCCGCAAGCGAACGGAAGGCAAAATTTACCGCAGAGAGCGCAGAGGAACGCAGAGAGAATCAGCAACAAAGAAGCAAAACGGCCGGTCTACCTAGTGCCAAGACAAGGAAGTGCGATACATACGGCCTCCTCTCCCTATCCCCCTCCCGAGGAGGAGAGGGAAATCGCGGGCCACGCAGTGTAACGAAACTTAGCTGTCGTCGTACTAGGCTCCCAGCTCTTCCCGTTCTCCCGTCCCTCTCGTCGGATGTAAGCCGAATTGCAGCAACTTCTCGCGCATGGTTAGCCGCGATACGCCGACCCACCGCGCCGCCCGCGCCTGGTTGCCTTGCGCAAACTGGATCGCCCGGCCGAACAACTCGCGCTCGACATTCTCGAACAGCCGCGCATGAACGTCCTCCAGTTCGCCACGCTGCGCCGCCGCCAGCAAATCGTCCACGTATTCGCGCAAAGTCCGCTGCGCCGCATCCGAAGGCACACCGGTCCGCGCTAAAGCTCGGCTGACATGGTCAGCGTTGATCGTGTAGCCCTGGGCCAGCAATAACACTTTTCGCACGATATTCTCCAATTCCCGCACGTTGCCCGCCCAGTTCTGCGCGCGAAGAAACTCCACCGCCTCGGGCTGGATCGAAGGGCTCTCCACGCCCATTTCCGCCGCGTATTTCCTCAGAAAAAAGTTCACCAGATCAGGAATGTCTTCTTTGCGCTCACGCAAGGGAGGCAGTCCAATCACCACAACGCTTAAGCGGTAATAAAGATCCTCACGGAATTGCTTCTGTCGGATGGCAGATTCCAAATCCCGATGAGTCGCCGCAATGACCCTGACATCAACCGGGATGCTTTCCTTGCCCCCAAGCCTTTGCAGGCATTTCTCCTGCAAAACTCGCAGCAGCTTTACCTGCGTTCCGGGTGTCATATCCCCAATCTCATCCAGAAAAATCGTTCCCTGGCTCGCCTGCTCGAAGCGCCCAATCCGGCGAGACTCAGCCCCGGTAAATGCTCCCCGCTCGTGTCCGAACAATTCGCTTTCCAGCAACGTCTCGGGGATGGCCGCGCAATTGATGGCGATGAAGGCCGCCTGCGCCCGATCGCTATGCTGGTAGATCGCCCGCGCAATCAATTCCTTGCCCGTCCCGGTCTCGCCTCGAATGAGCACATTCACGGGCTTTGAGGCAATACGCCCAATCTCCTTGTAAATCGCCTGCATCAGCCGGCTGTTACCCACCAGGGCATCCCGAGCGGCACCGGGTTGACCCAGTTCAACCGGCTCGGTCATCAAGCGCCGGCTCGCCACCGCCCGCTCCACCAACTCGAGCAATTCCGGCATCTCGAAAGGTTTGAGCAGGTAATCAAAAGCCCCTGATTTGGTAGCTTCGATGGCGGTCTCAGTAGTTCCGTGAGCCGTCATCAGGATAATCGGCAATCGCGGCTTTTCCAGGTGGAGCTGCCTCACCAGTTCCAAACCGTTCAAGCCCGGCAGCTTCATATCGGTCAACACGGCATCCAAATCAGCTCCCTTTGCTTTTTCCAGCCCCGCGTCGCCGCGCTTTTCTACCTCTACGTCAAACCCCTCGTCCGAGAGCACCCGCTTGAGCGTCATGACGATCGCTCCGTCATCCTCGATTAATAAGATTTTCCCGGCGCCAGCCATGGGCTTTGCCACACCGCAATTGCCTGCGCAGCAATGTCAATAAACCTTGCGCAGGTTTGAGGGAAGAATGTTGAGTTCAGTCCGATACTTGGCCACTGTGCGGCGGGCGATGACAATGCCCTTCTCTTTTAAAATGCGGACCACCTCCTGGTCCGAAAGCGGTTTGCCGCCGTCCTCATTTTTGAAGATCTCAGCAATCATGTCCTTCACACTGGTGTTGGACAAACCATCGCCGTTCGCGGTTTGGATCCCGGCGGTGAAGAAATACTTCATTTCGAAGATCCCTTGGGGCGTTTGCATGTACTTGCCCGATACCGCGCGGCTGACCGTCGTTTCGTGCACGCCTACCACTTCGGCGATTTGAACCATCGTCAGTGGCTTAAGATAGGCGACCCCCTTTTCCATGAACTCGCGCTGCCGGTTCACGATTTCTCTAGCGATGTTCAGGATCGTTTGCTGGCGCTGGTGCAGACTCTTAATCAGAAACTTGCCGGCCCGAATTTTTTCCCGGATGTAATTCCGCACCTCAGGCGAGTTATTGCCCTGAGCCATCAAGTCCTTATACGTGTTGCTGATCCGCAAGTGCGGAATATGCTCGTTGTTGGTCGACACCACGTAGTCGCCGCCCGACCGGGTGACAAAAACTTCTGGCAGGATGTACTGGTCGTTATCCGGCAGGTAAGCCCGACCGGGCCGCGGTTCCAGCCGGGCAATGTTCTCAAGGGCGTCCTGCACTTCATCGACCTCGGTCTCCGTGCCACGGGCAATTTCGGGGATCCGGCGTTTGCCCAAAGCCTCCATATGGTCCCGCACGATGCGGTATTCCAGCGTGTCTTGCTGCCCGACACGCTCAAGCTGGAGCATCAGGCATTCGCGCAGGTCGCGCGCCCCCACACCCGCCGGCTCGAAACTTTGAATCACTTTCAATACTTCCAGAATTCTTTCCGTCGGGACGCCGGTTGACGCGGTCAGTTCCTCGAGCGTCGCTTTGAGGTAACCATATTCGTCAATGTTTCCGATCAACATTTCGGCCACCGGCCATTGCTCCTCCGGCAGCGCCGATTCCCGGACCTGTTCCAGCAGAATCTCCTGGAGGGAAGTGTTGGCAACCAGCGAATCGAACATGAACTGCCGCTTCTCTTCATCTTCGGCGGTAGCCCGCATCGGCACATTGGTTTGGGCAAAATGATCGCGCCACTCCTGGTCAAGCTGAACTAATCGCTCGAACTCAGCTTGAAAATCATCCACCGGTTCGTTGGGCGTCTTTTCGGAAGCAGGATCGAAGGCCAAATCCGCTGGTGGCTCGGTGGGATCAGCGGCGGCCTCAGCGCGCTCCTCAGGCTCTCGATTATCCTTCTCCTGTTGATCCGCTTCTACCGAGGCCGCTTCCTCCAGTACTGGGTTTTGCTGCAGTTCCTGCTCCACCAGCGCCTTCAGTTCAAGCGTAGGGGCCTGCAATAACGCGAGCGACTGCTGCAGTTGCGGTGCCAGGACCAGCGACTGCGTTAAACGCTGCGATAATTGTAAGCCTTGAGCCATGAACCTATTCTAAGCATTTGTGGCTCGAACACAAGGAAAATTGGCACGCTTTGAGCTTTTGTCCCTGTTCCACGAGCCGGAATTACGCACGTTAGGGTCTCTGCCGTTCTTATTTTTTCAATTCCTCGCATCGAGGCACTCGCGAACGGCACTCGCCAATTTTTGTGGCTGGTATGGCTTCTGAAGATAATGAAGTCCGCGACGAAGTACGAAATCTTTCCCGACTACCTCCGCGCTGTAGCCGCTGGTAAAAATGACCTTTAAGCCGGGTCTTTCCGCCCAAAGTTTTTCCGCCAACTCACGCCCGTTTACCCGGTCAGGCATAATCAAATCCGTCACCAGCAAATCCACCTCATTCTTGCATTGCTGCCAGACTTCAAGGGCTTTGACTCCCGATTCGGCTTGCACAATGCGATAGCCGTAGCTGGCGAGGAGGTCGCATACCAATTCACGCACGGGCGCTTCATCCTCCACAACCAATATGGTTTCTTTGCCTCCGAGCACCTCTTGCTCTTCGGGCGGCAACTCCTTTTTGGGAGCAGGCTTCGGGCTCGCGGGAAGGAACACCTTGAAAACGGTGCCTTTCCCCAACTCGCTCTCGGCCTCGATCCAACCCTGGTGCTGCTCAACAATGCCATAGACCGTCGCCAGACCAAGGCCGGTACCCTTGCCAACTTCTTTCGTCGTGAAGAAAGGCTCAAAAATTCGCCGTAGATTCTCCTGTGGGATGCCGCAACCCGTGTCGGTGACGGTAAGACAGGCAAAGCGCCCCGAGCGTGGTTGGTCGTGATGGGATGGGTGTCTGGATTCGGTCTCGACGACGTCGATCTTGAGCACCAGCGCGCCGCCTTTGGGCATGGCGTCACGCGAGTTGATGGCGAGGTTTAGCAGGACTTGTTCGAGCATGCCGGCATCAGCCTGCACCGGAGCCGGCTCGGCTGAATATTGCAATTGCAAGGCAATGTCCTCGCCCAAAATGCGAGCTAGCATCTTCGTCATGTTGTTGACGACGTCGTTCAAATCTAGTCGTCGCGGCTGCATGATTTGTCGACGGCTGAATGTGAGCAATTGGCGGGTCAATCCGGCGGCCCGTTCGGCTGCCTGGCCAATCTGCACCGCCGAGCGTGCCGCCGAACCGGTCACGGCGGAGTTGCCTTGGAGCAATGAGGCATGGCCATGGATCACGGTTAAAATGTTGTTGAAATCATGCGCCACGCCGCCGGCGAGTTGACCGATCGCCTCCATCTTCTGCGAATGACGCAACTGCTCCTCCAGCCGTTTTTGCGCGGTAACATCCCGAAACAAACCCAATAACAGCGGCGCCTGACCACGCAACTCGACGAAAGAATTGGTATGCTCCAGCGTGATCGCTTTCCCATCGTGCAAAGTCATTCGCCGTTCAACCTGCTTTTCCAGCGACCGGTCGCGGAACCGCTGCCGGTACTTCTCCAAAATCCGGCGGCGCTGCTCGGATTCTGCGTAAACCACCGTAAACTCTTTGCCCTCGATCTCTTCACGGGGCATTCCCACAAGCTTGCAAAAGGCTTCATTGACGGCGACCACCATTCCCTGCTCGTTCGTCAGGCGCATCCCATCCACCGAATTCTCCCATACCGAATGGAAGAGCAATTCCGACGAGCGCAATGCCGATTCGGCGCGAATGCGCTCCAAGGCTCCGCCGCAATGGTCCGCCAGGGTTTGGAGCAGCCCAAGGTCCTGGTGCGTGTAGGCATTGAGACGATAGCTTTGAATCGTCAGAATCCCTATGACCTTGGTGCGATTGCGGATGGGTACTAACGCCAGTGAGGCGGAGGCGCGCGAGGTGTCCCCGATTGGGTGCGCATCGGCCGATATCGCGATGGGTTCCTCGCGTAAGTTTAATTCCGCACCGTGCTCGATCACGCGCCGCGCGCGCCCGCTGGGCTCCAGCCCCAGTCCAGTAACCGGGATTTCGAAACGCTGCCCGGCGGGATCGGTGTCGATGTTCAGGATCGGGTACATCTTATCGCGTTCGCTCGAATACAGATCTAATGTGAACGCGTCCCACGAGAACAAATCTTCCGCCACTTCTTTGATGATAAGCGCTGCTTCGGCCGGCGAGGTTGCCGAGCTGAGGCTTTGGCCCAATTGCGAAAGCACCGCATCGCGGTGCGCCACCCGCTTGCGCTCGGTGATATCGGTGATAAGACTCAACGACGCCGCGCGGCCTTTGAACTCGATCGGGCTCCATTTCAGTTCGACATCAATCAGACTCCCGTCCTTGCGCCGATGCCGCCAATTTCCGGCGAAACCCAGACCTGGTTTGTGCTCCGGTTTCAGGAGCTTGTGCAGGTACTCGATCATCGCCGGCATGTCCTCGGGCGCCACGATGTCGCTCAAGCACATCGCCAGGAATTCCCCCCTTGAGTAGCCGTAATATTGGATCGCTGCCTCATTCACTTCCAGGAAGGTCAATGTTTCCTGGTCGAACACCCACATCGGTGTTGGATTGCCGTCGAACATGAGGCGATAGTGATGCTCGCTGCGCTGCAGTTCGGTTTCAGCGTGACGCCGTTGCAGCCGTTCGCGGGCTTCCTGCACCGCGCGCTGCACCGCCGGAACCAATCGCTCCGGCCAGAGCTTAAGCACGTAATCGGTTGCGCCCGCCCGCAGGCTTTCAATCGCGGCCTGTTCCCCGATGGTTCCCGACACCAGAAGAAACGGCAACTCCGGCCGGGTAGCCCGCGCGTAGCGCAAGGCCTCCAGACCGTCGTAGTCCGGCAAGTGAAAATCAGCCAGCACGACATCAAAGCGGTCGCGGGCCAATGCCGTCTGAAACTCAGCTTCATTGCCGGCGAGTCTCAGCTCAATCGACAGCCCATCGCTCTCAAAAAGGGAGCGCACCACCTCGGAAAAATCCGGGTCGTCTTCCAAGTGCAGAACCCTAAGCGGTGAGCTCATGACTTAAGAGCGTCAAAACACATTTCCAAATCTTAGAGAGCACAGCGGATGCCAAAGAACAAAATCCCTATTTTTCAGCCTAAAATGATGAAAATTGGGCGGTACCATGCGGCCCAAATCACATTTGGCAACACCGCTACACACCTTGACAACACCATCCAAGCGCCTGAAGTTTTCTTAGGTGCGGGAACCAAAAGGCTGTTATGAAAAAGTCGTTCATTGGCTTGATTCTGTTGTTTGCCACCGTCCTGTGCGCGGAGCAAACCAACTCCACCGCTAGCGCAACCGCAGTGCGCAAACCTTCGTTTGAGGCGCAGACGAGCGGCGGCAATATTAACACTTTCATCCTGCGCGAGCCTAAGCCAAACGAGATTATCCACGGCAAAGCCACTTACGACGGAATTGCAATTGAGCTATACAAAACGCGCCGGCCGCTCCAGTTGTTAAATCCTTTGGCCCCGGCCCGCTATGGCTCGCCAGACGATAATGTGGTCCGCGATCCCATTAACAGCCGCGCCACCGGCTTGAAGTTCCTGAGTATCCGATTCTGATATTTCTGCTGTCTTTGGTTTCAGTGTTTCCTTCGTGGTTCTCCTCAATTTCTGAACCTTAGCGCCCGTGGCGTCCTGATACGGTTCCCACAGTTATTGGCCCGTCGGCGAGGAGAGCCCCTAAACGCTGGCCGGAGCCGACGGTGAATAACTGTGCCGTGCCACCAATAAATCCCGGTGAAAAAGTTTTGCGTCCGAGGCATTCTGGCCCCGGCCGCATCGCCCC
>CAZUVM010000097.1:0-34644 GCA_964623885.1 uncultured Verrucomicrobiota bacterium | reverse complement strand
CCCAGGGTAGCTCCCTTCGTCGCAACCCTGGGCTGAGCGCTGTCATCCTTTCAGGATGGCGACAATCCCAAAGGGATTGAATCACTCAGCCCAGGGTTGCGAGGAACGAGCTACCCTGGGGAACCGTCCCCCTGTAGATCGGTCAACCGCAACGGGGTTGCAGCCTCCACGCAAAAACTGCGTTGCACCCACGGTGCCGCGCTCCTAATTTCCCGTCATGCCACAATCGTTGGCCAAGATTCTCGTCCATACGGTCTTCTCCACTAAAGAACGCCGCCCGTTTCTCCGTGACGTCACGTTGCGCGACCAACTCCATCATTACGTGGGCGGTATTCTCAAGCACCTGGATTGCCAGCCCGTTATCGTCGGTGGCGTCGAAGATCATGTGCATCTGCTGGCGGCTTTATCCCGCACCATTCAAGCTGCCGAGATGGTCAAAGAGCTAAAGCGCAGTTCCTCCCTCTGGATAAAGGAGCAATCTCCGAGCCTGCGTGACTTCGCCTGGCAGAACGGCTACGGCGTATTTTCGATTGGTTTTTCGCAGATAGAAGAGGTGCGTGATTATATCGCCAGCCAGGAAGCGCATCACCAGAAGCTGAACTTTCAGGATGAGTTCCGTCTGTTTCTCAAGAGATACCAGGTTCCTTTCGATGAACGCTACGTGTGGGATTGAAGCGCCGGTGCTGAAACCCTTTCAGGGTAAACGCCACCACCCACGTCCAACCCAGGGTAGCTCCTTCGTCGCAACCCTGGGCTGAGCGCTGTCATCCTTTCAGGATGGCCCAGCGCCGACAATCCCGAAGAGATTGCATCACTAAGCGCAGGGTTGCGCCCAATCCCAAAGGGATTGAATCACTCAGCCCAAGGGTTGCGAGGAACGAGCTACCCTGGGTGCATCCCCCACAAAAAGGACCCAACCCTGAAAGGGTTGCACCATTCGTCCTAAGACCTCAATAGCCCGGCAAGCCCGCATGCGCTGAGCGCTCCGCGGGTATCCGAGCTGTTGCGGGATGACCGGGCGCTTCGGGGTGAGCGTGATGAAAAAGCAGAGGGTCATGACGAGCGTGCGTGGGGCGGAACGAACACAGCAGGTGTTAACCCTATATCCCCGAGGGCGTATTGCAGGTAACCTCCTGTATCAGTGCGCAGAGATATTTCCTGTTGGTTGAAGACAACGTAAACGACGAGATGCTTCTGCGCCGGTGCTTCATCCGGTCACACCTCACGAATCCGATATATGTTGTGCATTCGGGTGAAGCGGCAATCGATTATCTTGGCCACGGCGGCAAATACTCAAAGGATCCGGAACCGACGAGCCCGAGTGTGATATTTCTGGACGTTGGGCTTCCAGGTATGGACGGGTTCCACGTGCTTAAATGGATCCGGACGCGGCCCGAACTGGCTGCCATGCGCATTATCGTGCTGACGGCCTCCGACAACATGCGCGACGTCAAGATTGCCTACGAACTGGGCGCGAACTCTTTTCTCGTTAAGCCGGTTGATTTTGAGAGGTTCACCGAGTTCAGCCAGGCGCTCGGCGGCTATTGGCAGTGGAACGAAAGGGGCGACAGCCCGGTTTCTCCGGGCTCCGGCGTAAGTACTGTGCTGTCCGGCGCGTCATAATGCGAACCCACGAGCGATGATGCTAACCACTATATTCCCCTGGGGTTAAGAGCCACTCATGCTGCAGCATGGATTGTGGCAGCATCTAGTGGGTGAAGAAGCTGGTGCGCCACCGCGTCACGAAAGCCTTCCTGACCAAAGAGGGGGCATGGACGGAGGATATCGGCCAAGCACGGCAATTCTTGAGTCATTTGGAGGCAAGGGACGAAGCCAGGCGCCTCGGGCTCAACGAAGTTGAGTTTTATTTCTACTTCGACGACATGCACACTCGACATTTCGACTTCTCCTTCCGCTCAGGTGAGCGGAGGGGTGATTCAATCTCTGGATGAGTTAAATAATTTTTTAGCCGCCGAAAAGCAGGGCCTCCTCCCCCTAACCCTTCTCCTCCAGAGGAGGAAAGGGATACTCGTTTGCCGGCGCGCGGTTACAGGTTTGTTTAATTTGCTATAGCACGGAGAAGTAGGTGGTTCACCCTATTCGCAACCGGGCCGTCGTTGGACCACAATGTGCCTATGAGGGGACATCGGATCACGTTAGCTGATGATGATTCGAACATGCTTTTTTTCCTGCACCGATTTCTCAGCCGGACTCATCCGGACGCGAGCATTTCTACTTTCACAAAAGCGGAAGATGCATTGTCACAGATTCTCGCTACGGGGACCGATATTTTGATAACGGATCACGGCATGGGGAGTATGAGCGGGACGGAATTGATTCACGAGCTACGAGGGAGAGGGGTGACTATTCCGATCATTATGCTGTCCGGGAGTCCCGAGGAGGCGGCCGAAGCCAAGCTGGCGGGGGCGAATCAATTCATCGACAAGAATACCGAGTGGAAGGGTATCGAACAAAGGGTTCACGAGATTGTGGAGGGGTTAGGGTCCTCTCAATCATAATCGTAATCGGTCAGGAGTAATACGTACGGTGAGTTCCCCATCGGCATTTGGGCGCGCTTTTGGCATTAATTATCGTCCATGCAGACCCGGAAACTGCTGGTAATCGATGACAGTGCCGATGATCGGGCACTATTTGAGCTGGCGCTCAGGCGCGCGGGATTCACCGGCGAGGTGGCGAAGGTGACGAGCGCGGAGGAAGCGATGCAGAAGATGGCGGATAAATATGTGCCGGATCTCGTCGTGCTCGACCTCAAGTTGGACGGCACAGCCGGGGCAGAGTTCCTGAAGTGGTTACGAAGCCAGCCGGCATTGGCAGGCATACCGGTGATTATCATGAGCGGCTTGGCCGGAGGTGAAGATATCAAGCGCGCCTATTCACTCGGGGCGAATGGAATGTTCACCAAACCGATGACAGGGAAGGAGCGCGAGCGCCTGGTAGAGACCATTCTCGCGTATTGGGCCGCAGCACTCAGCCCTTGGCAGCCAATGCCCGAATGACTGCGCGAGGAGAAAGCATCGGCCGGCGCTGTTGAGGTGCCACGATGATGCAACAGGCGCAGAGGGTTCCCCACCCCCCCGGTGCAAAGCACCCCACCGGAAACCAGCGCCGGCCGATGGGGTGAACTGTGGAGTAACAAAGCGGCGCAGCATAGCAGGTGAAACCCTTATAAACCAGGGGCGGGGGCGGCTGGCCCCCGATTGAGCCAGGTAAAGCCAAAGACGGGGACGAGCCTGTCCCCGCCCCGCCTGAGGCGTTTACGGCTTTTTGGATTTTTCATTACGTGGCAAAGAATTGGTGTGCTACGGTGGCGCAGGATTTTTTTATATGGGAACCCGGGGCGCTTTGAGAATACTGCTGGTGGAGGACAGTAACGATGATGCGATTTTGATCGAGCGATCGCTGCGTCGAACGGGATTTGGAGGCGAACTGCAGAGAGTGGTTACGGCGGAGGAGGCGATCGAGTATCTGAAGGCTGGTGCGGCAGAGGCCGCGACGGTGTTGCCGGATTTGATCGTTTTGGATCTGAAGTTGCCGGGGATGAGCGGCCATGATTTTCTGCGGTGGATCCGAGCGGAGCTTTACCTGGCGATGATTCCGGTGATCGTGTTGAGCAGCAGCCCGTACTGGCGCGACGTGAGCGGCTCGTACGAGTTGGGCGCGAAGACTTTTTTCGTGAAGCCGCTGACACCGGAAGAGTTGGACAAGCTGGCGACGAGCATTGTGGCCTACTGGGGAGCATCGGCCCGCGAGGGCGAGGGCGATCGTGGTGCGAGCGCGGGGGCAACTTAGGCGCAAGAGATTCCCCTCACCCCAACCCTCTCCCCATCCGATGGGGCGAGGGAGAAACAAGCAGCCCGAGTTGGATCCATAGAGATTCCCCTCACCCCGACCCTCTCCCCATCCGGGAACGTGAAAAATTGCGAATAGCCGAAGCCAACGCTGCCGATAAAAATAGCAGATAGAAAATAGCAGATAGAAAATAGAAGATAGAAAATGGCAGATAGAATAATAGCAGATAGAAAATGCTATGGGATGAATAATGTGATGAGGAGGGAGCGGATGATCATCCTGAGGCGTTGGCGGAGCGGTGCGGCGGCTCCGGAGCGCTGTGAGTGAGGGCGGCGGTGAGGTCCTGGATCAGTTTCAGGCGGTCGGTTTCCTCCAGTTTACGCCGGGTGATGTCGCGGGCGATGCTGGAGGCGCCGATGATTCGGCCGGTTTGATCGCGGATCGGGGAGATGGTGAGGAAGACGTCAATGGGCTTGCCGTTTTTGCCGATGCGAACGGCTTCGACGCTTTCGACATGCTCGCCGTGGGCGATTTTTTTTAGGAGCTCGGTCAGTTCGTCGGGCCGATTGAGGGGGATGAGAATGGACATGGAGCGGCCGAGCATTTCGGCGGCGGTGTAGCCGTAGAGGCGTTCGGCGCCGGCGTTCCAGGTGACGATGGTGCCATCGAGGGTCTTGCCGATGATGGCGTCGTCGGAGGATTGGACGACGGAAGCGAGGTAGGCGTTGATGGCATCGTTGTGGCGGCGGATGAGGCGCTCCTGGGTTTCGCTGAGTTCGCGTTGAACGACGGGAACGATCCGATGCAGGTTGTCCTTCATCACGTAGTCGTGGGCGCCGGCTTTTACCATCTCGACCGCGCGCTCTTCGCCGATAGCGCCCGACACGATGATGAACGGCGTGGCGATTCCCCGCTGGAGGCATAGGGTGAGGGCGTCCAGGCCGTTAAAAGCCGGAAGGGAGTAATCGCTGATGATGACATGCCAGTGGGAGCGGTCGAGGGCGGCAGCCAATTCGGCGCGGGTTTCGACGCGATGAAAGTCGACGTCAAAGCCGCCGCGCTGGAGTTCCCTCACGATGAGGAGGGTGTCCTCGGGGGAATCTTCGACGATCAGAACGCGAATGTGGTCACCCATAGACTGTTTGTCGTAAAAAATCGGACGACGCCGGCGTCAATAATCGGAGCTGCAAGGCCCCATGGGCTGAAGACAAACTTGCAGTTAGTTCATGCAAAGCCGACCGACCACATGAATCTGTGACATTGGTGGCTGGAGGGTAATAGGGGAAAACCCTACCATTCGGGAAGCCTGGAATGCATGAGCTCATTCAAAGGGGCGAAAGATGAAAGTGGATTACGAGACGAAAATAGGGCGGAATCAGCCCAGGGACATTGTGACACTTCGATCCAGACTGGGCTCGGGCGGCCGTATGTTCGACCATAGCCAGTGTCCGTCAAGGGCTTCAGAGAATTCAACGAACCTCAGGAAATCGGCGGGTTTGATCACGAAGCCATTGGCGCCAAGCTGGAAGGCAAAGTTCGCATCGCGCACGTCGGTCGAGGAGGTGAGCACGATGACGCGCAGATCGTCTAAAGCCGGGTTGCGCCTGATCCACATGAGCACATCGAAGCCGTCCAGGCCGGGCATCTTGAGGTCGAGCAGAACGATTTGGGGCAGGGGGTGAGCTTCGCGGTCGGCAAACCGGCCCTGGCCGCTAAGATAATCGATAGCGTCCTGGCCGCTGTGGACGACGTGAATGGGGTTTAGCATATGCGCGCGGGCGAACGCGCGGCAGATCAGGATGGTGTCGTCTTCGCTGTCATCCACGATCAGGAAATTGGGTGGCGAACTGGTATTGTTCATTGCGGGGTGTTCTCCGCCGGGGAAAGTTGTGGTTTGGGGTAACTTCGACGAAAACCGTCAGTTGAGGGTTCGGCGCGATGGCATGGTCATCGGGGGGGCAGACGCCGGCGTGCTTGGGGCATCGGACCAAGTCCAGTACCCACCCAACGCCTGGCTGAATTCAACAAAGCGATCGAAGTCAGCCGGCTTGATCAGGAATGAGTTGGCGCCCAATTCGTAAGCGGCCTTCACATCGCGCATGTTGTCCGAACCGGTCAGCACGATCGCCCGGATCTTGTTCAGACTGGTGTCGCGGCGCAGGACCTTGAGCACTTCGAACCCGCTCATGCCCGGAAGTTGGAGATCGAGAAACACGATACTCGGAAGGGGGTGCCGTGTGCGGTCGGAAAATTTACCGGTGCCGGTGAGGTAGGCGATGGCTTCTTCCGCGGTCTGCACGACCTGGAGAGTGTTCATCAGCCTGGCTTTGATAAACGAGCGGCGAAACAACTTCACGTCGTCGTCGCTATCTTCAACCAGCAAGAATGTTCTGTCTACGACCATAAACGAATCTATTTGTGTCAAGGTAAGGATAGGCCCCAGAGAGAAGTTAGCTATGGGGTCCAAACCTACCTCATGAATTTCATAGCCACAGCGCGGCGAGCCGCAACGAAACGGCAGAGCAGATCGATTTTTCACTCCAAGACGCCAAGAAAACGTGCAGAAGAAGGCTGGACAGAACAAAAAACCAACCGTTTTGCCCACGTGCAAAAAAGTTTTGCCGAAACTGCACGATTTCAGCAGATAGTACTGCAGAGCAAAGCCGTTGGTCCGTCGCGCGAGTTGCTGTGACCTTCCGGCCAGCGTTTTCCAACTCCTTCGGGGTGTTGGGGGGGGCACGGTTTTTTTCAAACCGCTCTAGAAGGGGAATCCGAGGGAGAACAGCAGGGTGCCCGAGGGATCCTGTGGGCGCGGGTTGAGGTTGTAGCCGTATTCGAGCCGGACAGGACCGATGAGGGTGCGCCAGCGGATGCCGCCGCCGACGGAGAACAGGCCGGTGTCGAACGGGTATTGGCGAATGGAATGGGCGAAGCCGAGGTTGTCGGAGAAAAACACGATCGACCAGGTAGGGGTGAGGGCCTGTTCGAGTTCGACGGTGGCGAGGGTGTAGGTTTCGGCGCCGACGATCTGGCCCTGGGCATTGAAAGGCGAGGCTTCGTCTTCGTTGTAGCCACGGATGGAGTTTTCGCCGCCAAGGAAGAATCGTTTGTTAAAGGGGAGGTTGTTGGGGACGCTGCCGAAGGTGAAATCAAAGGCATGGGTGAGCCCGAGGCTGAGGTAACGGCCGCCGCCGAGCGGATGATGCCAGGAGGGAGAGAGGATGACGCGTTCATAGTTGGCGTCACCGCCCAGGTATTTGGTGGCGGTTTCTACGGTGAGGAAGACTTTGTAGCCGCGCTGGGGGTAGAGCGGGTTGTCGCGCCGGTCGTGTTTTAGCTCCAAGGTAATGGAACCGACGGCTGGGTTGGTGAGACCTTCGCTGGCGACCTCGGTGACATTGCCGAAATCGAAAGCGCTGAGGATCTGGTAATTGTAACGGAGGCTGAGGTCGAGGGCCTCGGGTTTGAGGTATTTATGCACGCCTACGCCGCCACCGTATTCGAGCCGGGTGAAGTTAACTTCCTGTCGGCGCAAGCCGTTGCCGGTGACGAACAGGTCGTAGTCATGGCCGACCAGTTCGGGGACAGTGTAGGTGAGATCGCCGCTGGATGCTTTGAAGGATTGGACTACTTTGGCATCGGCCCGATGGGCCAGGCCCCAGAGATCGTTGACTTCGGCGATGACTCCGCCGCGGAGCAATTCGTAGCTGCCCCAGCCGAACAGGAGGCTGAGGGTGAGCAGGCGGCCTTCCTGAACTGTGTAGAGAACGTCGCGGGTGTGTTCGTCGCCGGGGCGATAATCGAGGTCGACGGTGTTGAACACACCAAGCTGCGCGAGCCGATAGCGGCCTTCCTCGACCTTGATACGGTCCAGCCATTCGCCGCGTTCGATGCGAACGCGGCGGGACATGAGCGCGCGCGAGGTGCGTTTTTGCCCGGCGAACAGGACGTTGCCGATGCGGACCTGCGGTCCGCGTTCGACCCGTGCGAGCAGGTCTTCCTCGACGACCCCGGTGTTGGTTTGGCGGGCGAGGTTTTGGACGTCCACGGCGGCGTCGGGAAAGCCGCGGTGATATTCGTTGGTCTTGAGGGCGACGGTGAAGTCCTGCAGCCAAATGCGGGAGTAAGGTTTTTGCGGGAAGATGGTGCGGGTCTCGGCCGGTTGAGCAACGCCCAGGCTCAAGAATTCCTCGCGCACGGAGCGTACGAAGTATTGGCGACCGGGCTCGAGCCGGATTCGGGCCATGACTGCACCCGATTTATCATCGCGCTCGACTTGTGTCGCGAACGCTTTGGCGTCGCGGTAACCCTGGCGGTCGAGGACGTCAGTGAGGCTGGCCAGGCCGCGGTCGAGGCGCTCTGGGGTATAGACGCGGGAATGCCTGGTGTGCAGGAGGGATTCGGTTTCAACGAAGTAGGAACGGGCCTCTTTTTCGGTGAGCTGGGCGGGGTTATTGGTCGCGGTGAACAGCTTTTTGGGCAGGGCAGGCGGCAACCCCTGGAATTCGAGGCGGCTGAAATAATAGAGAACGCCTTTTTGAATATGGAAGTGGGCCCTGGTGATCCGCAGCGGACGGGGCAGGGGATTATCGATCAAATCGGCCGCGCGTACCTCCATCTGGCGACCGTCGGCCAAAGCGATCTGGATGGTCACCACGGGGCGCAGGTAACCGTCGCGTTTGACCCGGGCCGCGATCATCAGGGCCGAATCTTCGATGAAGTCGGGGCCGAAATGGTCGGGCTTTTTATTGTCCAACTCGACCGTTCGGATCGTGCGTTTCAGCTCGCGATTGCCCAGCAGGCCAAACCCGGAGATTTTCAGCTGGGCAGGCGGGGGAGCGTTGGTTTTAGAGGTGGCCGAGAAGGAGGCGAAGGGAAAAAAAAGGAGGCACAAGCAAGCGAGGGGAATTGAGAATTGAAAACTGAAAACTGAGAATTGAAAATTGGGGAAGAAAAAGTGTCCCTCGAGAGCAGCCGCGCTCGTTTTGCCCAGGGGTGCCCTCATTTGGAGTACACGCGCCACTTGAAGCCGGCATTGAAATCGCCGAACCGATCGTATTCGCCTTCCAGCGACCAGCGGTCGGTGAGCTTATATTCGACATGGTAGGTTGGGCGACCCTGGTCCGTGATCTCCTCGCCCGACTTAATGGTGAGCCGTGGCTCGGTTTGGCTGCCGATGCCTAGCTTGGCCAGCAGATCGCGCCCGAGGAACATGGCCATCGTCTGCGCCTTTTGTTGCGCCGTCAGGTTGTAGGCTCCCTGCGGCAGTTGGCCGGCGGTGACCATGAGCAAGATCTGGTCGGAACTCAGTGGTGGCGAAGAGTTGAACTGAAGCACCGGCGCGTCGACCGGCCCGGAGGCGTCCATGTGTAAATCGTAGCCGAACTGTTTGGAGCTGGCGCTGACGGTCAATTGCGGGCGGTAAGGGTCCTGACTGGTGAGCACCACCAGACCTTGCTTCACCTCGAGGTCAGCGAACGGGAATCGCACAATGCCGTAGTCAATCTTAACGTCCCCGAGCGCAATGGGGTCTTTCAAGGTACCTTGGACTTTCAGGTTGGCGGTGACATCGCCGTTGAAGAGGGAGCTGCGCACCTTGAGGAACCGGGAGCCGCTGACTTGCACCGCGAGGCGCCAATCGGCCAGGAAGGGTTCCTCGATGCTGAAGTACGGAGGCCGGCGACTCGGGGTAGCCACTTTGCCTGGGATGAGGTCTCGGATGTCGCTGAGGTAAAAACTGTCGCGCAAGTTGACTTCGCCCGTCACGAGCGGGGCCGCGCCGTTGGTGTGGATGACCGCCAGAAGCAAGTCGCTGCGGATGATCGAGTCGGGCTGGCGCGACAGCGGCACGTCCTCCCCGCGCAGGGAAAGTTCGAATGGCGGCAGGGAGCCGGCCAGCCAATTGGTGCCGCGCACATCCAGGTGGCCGCTCAGATTGACGGTGGCGCCGCCGATGCGGGCGCTGGCATTGGCCAGTTCGACCAGGCGATCGCGCAGCCGGAGGTCCAATTGGATGTTGCGCAGCGGACCCAGGGTCGACAGCGGCCGCGTGCGCGCACCGCGCAACGAAATTTCCCCACTCAACGCCAGGCCCGGGGCAAGCGTGAGATCCGCGTTGAACTCGCCGGCTGGTGAGAGGAGGCTCGGAAACAGCGGCGCGAACGCCTCCACCTGCGCATTCGCTATTTGAAAGTGAGCGGTGGCAAGGTCCCAATTAGGTGTTTTTCCCTGCTGCAATTCCGACCAGAAGCGTTCGCCTAACGGCACCTCGGCGGTCAACACGACCGGCTGGCCCTGCACCAGCAAATGCCCATTGGTTATCCGGGCCTGTTTTCGGTCCAGCTCGATGTTGACTTCGAGATTTCTGAGCTCCGGCGTGGTTTTTCCGGTTGATCGCAGTTGGATTTGTCGCGCCCGCAACCGCACCTCGCCCGCCGGCGCGCGCCACGTGCCCGTGACGTCTGCGCGCAACTGTGGGTCGCCCAGCCGCATGCCGGTCCAGGCCGCCACCTGGCCCCAGAACCACGCATGCGGCTGCGCTTCCGCCGTGAATTGCAACGGCCGATCCAGTTCCAGCCGCACCAGGTTCGTCCGCGACGCCGGGTCGATGGTCGCTGGAAAGAAGCCCTGCGCTTTGGCCACCGGCGCGGTCTGCGTGGTGACCACGAGATTCGATAAGGCTATGCCCTCGGGTCCGCCATTCACTTGCAAATTCGCGGCGAAACTCAGCGCGTTCGTTGATTCGCTTGCTTGCCCCTGGTTCGCCGTCAGGTTTACGCGAAAAGTGACCGGACCGTTGCTCCAGCCCGCAGCGGCTTCCAATTTCTCCACATGAACCGCCGGCACTACATTGGTCGTTAAACCACTTAGCAGCGTCGAGGAAAGGCCTTGGATCTGCAGATTGAATGTTCCCGCGTCCGGCCATGCGATGTCCGCATCGGCCCGGACGGCGCCCGCCGGTCCGCGCACGTCCAAAGGACCGGCCTGGATTTCCCAGCCGGTCGCCGAACCGGATCGCGCCAAGCTAACCTCCCAGGGCTTCGCGAGTGCCAGCGCCGGTTGGTTATTCGTTCGCAGATCGAGTTCCGCCAGGCGCAGCTCGATTTTTTCAGGGCCGTTCGTTACGGCGCCGCTCATGCGCGCCACGCCATTGCCGGCGTTGGCAGCGAGATGAAATTCAATCGCGTTGGTGAAGTGCACGGTCCAATCAGCCTGCAGATCCAGCGGTTTGAGTGTTGGGCTGCTGAATTGACCCAGTTCGACATGTCCCTGGTGCTCCAGCGACCCAAGGGGTCCGGAGAATTTCCCCGTCACTGACAGCGCCTGATACGAATAGCCTTTGGGCAGCCAGCGCCTGGCGATGGGGCCGCGCGCCTCCACTTGGCCAGTGGCAAAGGTCAGGGTTTGCAGGTCTGCGTTTCCCGAGATTTTAGCCGTCGATCCATCCGCCAAAGTTGCGTCGGCGCGAGTCAATTCGAGATGCGGCCAGTCCAGCCGCCCGTCCAGCTCGACCCGGCGCGCGGTCATCGAGACCGCCGTAATATTCGAACCTGTGAACCGAAAATTCGCCTGAGGGTATTTGCCGGTCGATGGCCGGAAATCCGTTTCGCCGGTTAAACTTCCTGTGACCGGCACCCAGGGTTGTTTGCTGAGGTCGGCGGTGATGCGCAGCGTCGTCGGTTCCCTAACGAGCGGTCCGTTAAAGTACACTTGCACCGGGCTGGTCAGGGCCGCTTGCAGCGAAGTCGCCGTGAGCGTGGCGCGCTCGATGGTGGCGGAATTGGTATCGCCGCGCGCATGCAGATCGAGTTTAAGCGGCGGCCAGTTCGTGGCCATCAACAGCGGGTTCGCATCCGCGCTCGCGTCCAGCGAGAATGCCCCCGCATTCCAGTCGGCCGAGACCGATGCGTTCAGGTCCTGGTAATCTTTCAAACCGGCCAAACGGGCCGGCAACCTGAATTGGCGCGCTTGCAGCCGCGCACTGGCCGGCAACATTCCTTTCCGCCCAATCGCTGCGTCCAATTGCACCCGATTGGTCCACCAGAGCCAGGTGCTCGCCAACACGAGCCCCGACGCGTTTGTCCCCAGGTTGATGCTCGATTCCACGTGCAGCGGTTGCGAACGTATTTCAAGTTCAAAAGGCGGTCCGTGACCGACCTTGGCGCTGACCTCTGCTTGGAAAGCCGGTTGCGCGGTTGCGGCGCTGGCGGTGAGCACGCCGTTGGTCCAAGTCGCGCTCGGCACCGTCACTTCTCGCCCCTGAATACGAATGGAACCCTCTTCCAGAACCGCGCACGGGACCCAGCGGGTCAGCGCTCCGAAAACTGAGGACACACTATGGATGGAATCATACAGCGGTGTTTCGCGCCCTGGCGTGCCCGGACCGGGCAGTGATTCAAACTGCCAGCGATCGACCGCTACGAAGCAGTTCGCCGTTCGCGCTCTCGAAAATGCCAGCCGCCAAAGCCAGACTGAGGGCACCACCAGCTCCGCTCGCTCCGCTCGCAATCGCGTTGTGGAATTCGTAAAAGTCAGGTTTGTCACCCGGAACCGGGAATATCCCTCCCGCGTGTATCGCTCGTAATGAATGCCGCGCGAACCGGCTACCGGCTTCAAAATCCACGGAAACCACACCGGGAAAAACACCCAAAGCAGAATCAGCCCGCCCACGGCTAGGCCGAGGGCCAGCAGGAGTTTGCGGCGTCGCCTTCCTGGCGGCATGCTTCAATGTAGCCCAGGTCCCGCACTGAATGAAAGCCGAGGTTCTAAACCCATCCCGCGATTGTAATCGCCAAGGTATTGCCGCCTGTCGTATAGAAATCCACTGATGCTACAGGATAAACCTACCCCATTGCCTGTGCGCTCAGGCGACGATCTCTTCGCCGTGATTTGGGAAACCGCTTGGCACGCGGGCGTCCGCGCCTTCCTGGTGCTGCTCTTCGGCGGCATCGCCATCAGCATCGTGGGCGGGATTTTCGAGAACATGATACCGTCGCGGCCTCCGATGTTTGACAGGCCGGCGGCCAAACAGTCCGCAAGCGCCGGCGCGCCAGCACGCGACACGCCAGAGCTCGAAGTCGATCCCTCCGCCCAAGCTGAAAACGCCGATACACCTCCTCTGCCAAAACACGATTCTCCTGCCAAACTGCACTTTCAGCAATTCCACAACCTCGATTGGACCCCGCTCACCAAAAACCACTTCCTCATGGTGGCCGCAATTTTCTTTTGCGTCGGGATGTGGAACCGTCTCCGTTACGGCCTTGCTGTTGAGTCGGGCGCTGCGCCGTCCCGCCGACAGCGAATCATCAACAACGTATCCGAGAACTGGTTCCGGATGGTTGTTGGCAACGCCTTCGGGGCCATGATTTCTGCCATGGTTTTGGTCTGGGTCCAAAAGTTTTCATGGGCGCAAATGTTATGGCATTGGGTCTTTCAGGATGTGCTCTCCACCTTTCAACCGGTCGCTGAAACTATCCTAGGCCGAGGCCATTTGGGCAGCTTCGAGCAATGGTGGAACTGGTATGGCGATAACCAATTCCGCTTCACCTTCTGGTTGTTCTACGTCGGGGCTATCTGCGACGACATGGGTCTGCCCAACTTCAAGACCTTAGGCCGGTGGCTGGGGCGACGCTGGCGCAAAAGCCGCCAAGCAGCCGCTCATTCCGTCAGCGTTAGCGGCAAGGTGAGTTAAGCCTAAAGTACTATTGCCTATGTGGACCTGCCCAAGATGCAAAGAGAGCATCGAAGACCAGTTCGATTCGTGTTGGAAGTGTGCAAGGGAGGCGCAGCCCGAGGCCGTTTCCGCCTTAGAAGCCGAGACAGATTATGAACGCGACATCGGTGTCATCGTGGAAGGAGTCAGGAACATTCGAAGGCGAAGGAATGCTGTTTGGATTCTGTGGGTGCTTTTTATACCTGTGATGTTCTCAATTGGCGAGCTGTTTGGTGATAAGGCTCTCACGTATTCTGCACCATTGTATTTCGTGCTTTATGTGGCGGCAGGACTGCGGATGAACGCTGTCCGATGCCCTCGTTGTGGTGAACTCTTCCATTTAGGGCTTTCACCGTGGCTGGCATTTCGTGGGAGGTGTTGGCATTGCCGACTTGCACTTGATGATTATGTGCCGTGACACAGACCAGTTACTGGTGAAGTGGTTCGCGTACGTTTCATTTTCTGCATAAAATGATCTTGACTCCGTGAATCCGCAGCTGTTTCATAGTCGGCCAAGGTGATTATGAAACCGAAATACTACTGTTTGCTAGCTTGTCTCTTACTGGGCGTCGCTGGCTCCATGTTTGCCGCTCAAACCATCCCCGTTCGGATGTACTGCCTGTCCATCGAGGTCGATCATGGCATCGGTACCTATGGCGATTCCGTGGATCTTAACTTCTCCGACCGAAATGACGGCGCCGGAGAAGTTGGCCCCTGGTGGCCGTTCGGTCCAGGGTACTATGATATCCAACTGCCGGAGACGTTCGGTTACATTAGTCTTCTGTACGTTAATGATAAATACTACCGCGCAACGTTTTCCGGCACGTTAAACATCACCTTGCCAATGGACACGGATGCCAATAACAACCGCTTTCCCGATTTTTTTGAGGTGTCGCTCGGCGCCAATGTCCAAACTACCGGCGCGTATTCGCTTTATTGCTACCCTGTAAGCTCCTCCACCGAATACGGCTCCATCAATGCTACCTGGACGAGGTCGCCGGGCTCCTATACTGGCACTTACCAGTGGGATACGTTTAACCTTTCGGGGCCGCTGCCTTATGGCGACTGGTATGGCACATTCACTGGCACTTTCAAGATCCTGCAGTACACAGGCACCATGACGTACACTCCTGGTTCCCCTAATGTAACCGCGACGATTAATCTTACCCAGACCGGCGTTTCTACCAACACGCGCCAGGGATCGATCACCTTCGTCAAGGCTGACGGCGATCCCTTCAACTCGCTCACCAATAAGCCCGGCATCCTGATGGACGCCAATTCCAACACGTATAATTTCACCAATCATTACTTCTTCCGTGACCCGAATTATCCCACCAACTATGCCGGGTATGTCGAGTTTGATGACGATGGCGATCTATCCAGTGTTTATCCTTACGCGATCTGGGTCCTCTCGATCAACGACCCCAATGACTCGAATAATAATGGCATCCCCGATTTTAGCGACACCGCTTCGGGCGTAACTCTGCCCCGGCAGCCGATGATTCAGATGGCAACAACTTCCAGCAACCTGCTGTTCACGATTCATGGCGATATCAACCACATGCACCAAGTCCAGAAGTCCCCGTCGCTGGATTCTCCAAACTGGCAGCCGGTGATTTCAGTAACGCTTACTAACGATCCACAGGTGGTGCCGGTCGCGTTTCCGAGTGGCACGGCGTTCTTCCGGGTCCAGGCGCAATAGAGTCCGTACAGACCACAAGACTCGACTCGCGGATCTCCTTGTGGTTGAAAATCAACGATTTGCGACGTATTCCGGTCGGTGAATAGGACCCGCCTGAAACGAGTCGATCTTAATGACAGGAGAAGCAATTAGGCGTATCCTGTCACCCAACGCTATGACAAGCCGCAGTCTTCTGATATGGAGCTTGGGACTGGCGTTAGACGTCCTGCCTTTGGTCGGTGGGTGCCAGCAGGATCCCTCCAGTCCGACTCCAACCGAAAACGCAGCCGCGGAAATGATGGCTGCTCAACCACCGCCAATCGATCTTTCCACCGGGGATTTTCCCGGCCCGGATATTTCAGCCGCGCAATTGGCGGATGCAACCGCCACGCCAATGCAGGTCCAAAGGCCTCCGCCCAACATCTCCCCTAACAGTCCGGTTTCGGAGGTAGTTCGGCTGGCCAATTCCGGACTGGACCAGGGCGTGATGCTGGCGTTTGTTACCAACTCACCCAGCACGTTTAATCTTACCGCCGACCAGATCATTTACCTCAATGACATAGGCGTCCCGAGCGCAGTGGTCACGGCCATGCTCCAGCATGACCAGAATTTCGCGGGCATGCAGCCCAACAATCCGCCCGCTGCTCCGCCGCCCGTTCCCGTAGCGCCGCCGGGTGAGGAAACCATCGCGCCGCCGCCCGTTGAGGCACCATTGACGCCTCCAGAGAATGCCGATTACTCGCAGTTTTATAACTCTCTGTCGCCCTATGGAAATTGGGTCAATGTGGACGGTTATGGTCCGTGCTGGCAGCCGACCGTGGTGGTGGTAAATCCGGGCTGGCAGCCTTATTGTAATTCCGGCCACTGGGCTTACACCGATTACGGTTGGTACTGGATGTCAGATTATTCATGGGGCTGGGCGCCATTTCATTATGGACGGTGGTTTCATAACAATCATCTGGGCTGGTGTTGGGCGCCCGGTCACGTTTGGGGGCCATCGTGGGTTTCCTGGCGCTATTCCAACGATTATTGCGGCTGGGCGCCGCTGGCACCAGGGGCGGCGTGGGCTGCTTCGGCAAACCACTTCTGTTTTGTGCCCTGGCACTCCTTCCACGATCATCACCTGCAAGGAGTCGCCTTTACGGGCCATCAAGCTGAGCCGATATTCCATCAGACTATGGCGGCGAACCGGTTTGTCACCACGCACAACACGGTTGTGAATCAGGGTGTCTCCGCGGCGCGGGTGGCGGCGGCGACGCACCAGGTAGTCGAACCGCTGAAGCTTCGCGACATGGGCAGGACCACAGTTCGTGGCGGCCGGGCCGAGGTTATTGACAGCAACACTAGAACCCTTTCGGTATACCGTCCGCCGATCACGGTGGGCGCGAGGTCTGCTACGACGTCGCCCGTGCGACCCGGGTTGAGCGCAGGCCATACGATGGCCAGTACTTATGTTCCAGCCGGCGGGCAGCCAGGGAGCGAACTTCCTGCCAATCGCTTCACTGCGAATCAAGCGCGTTCGACCGCGACCGCGCCGTTGATCCTGCGCGGGCAAGAACAGATTTCGCCCAAACCGCTTGCTTCGTCACCGAATCCAAGAAGTTCTTTGGTCATCATAGGGCGGCAGCAGAATGGCGTGGCGCAAGCTCCGATGACAAGCGGGGCCTCGCAGTCTCAGCCTCTGGCGCAGCGGGAAGGCACCTACGCTGGGCAACGTTCGAGTGTGTATTTGTCTGAAAACAATGCTGCGTCCCGTGCTCAGCCGGCTCGACCAGCCTGGTATGATTCGCAAGCTCCTGGCATTGCCAGCGCCAATGGTCAGGCTGCCCCTCGGGCTGAACCTTCGCGCGCCACGCCGTGGCTGAATCCCGGCGCTGCCGCTTCGGCTCCGGGGCATTATCGAAATGCGCCGCAACCGCAGGCGCCTGCTAACACAGTTCAACGCAGCTACAACACTCCTTCGCAGACGTATCGTTCTCAACCGGCTCCGAACTACTCATCGCCTTCACGTCCGTCCTATTCAGAAGTGCCACGCTCCGCGCCGGCACCGGCTTATTCAGGTGGAGGTGGGCGTTCGGCGCCGGCTCCTTCCTATTCAGGCGGTTCTGGCGGAGGCGCGCATTCGGCGCCGGCGGCTCCATCCGCTCCCTCAGGAAACGCCGGCAGCAGCGGGCGAAGATAACATCCTGGCTGTGAAAGCGGAACTCCTCACCGGGGTAGTGTCGCTTGGACTGGTGTGCCACGCCCAGGCGCTAACCAATGTCTATTCAACCCACTTTGAGAAAAGCGAAGGCTATAATATCACCTATGAGTTGGCAGGCCAAAAGGGGTGGGTGACTGATTGCGCCAGCTACGGCGGAAATGGACTCCTTACCAACGCGCTTGGCAGTGCCACAAACCAAGCAGGTTATGTAGGACTCTGGCCGCTGGACCCACCCACCAATGCCTTCAGCTTGTGGCAGCCGCTCAACTACTCCCCTTTGACCACACGGCTCACGACGGTGAAGTTCTCCGCCCTTATGCTCGTCGTGGATTCCACGAACGGCAAGCGCGACGATTTTTATTGGAGCGTCTTCAACACGAACGGTGATCGATTGTTCACGCTCGATTTCTACAACGAAGATCTGGGGATATATTACATCATGGACGACACGAATGGATTCGTTTTCACGGGTGCAACCTTTACTAATGATGTAGCGTATAATCTTCTCATCACGATGGATTTTGCCCGAAACCGTTGGAGCGCCACGATGAATGGCACGAACCTGATCGCCGGGCTTGCCATGACAACGCGGAACGCCAAGCTGGATCTTGGGGATGTCGATGCGGTCTGGGCGCTGGGCGATGCCAACAACCCGGGCGACAATTTCATGATTTTTGACAATTACGTAGTGACGGCTGAACCGGACACTCCCGTGCGTTTATCCGGTCTGGGCCGCAGCAGCAACGGCCAATTCCTCATGCGCCTTACGGGTCCTTCCAACATTCGTTATGCTATCGATGGCACGACCAATTTGCTCCAATGGACGGCGCTCAAGACCAACACCATCACCGACGGATCATTCGACTTCATCGACTCCGCTGCTGCGCCCTTTTCGAAGCGCTTTTATCGGGCGCGTTACGTGCCCTGACCATGCTTAGGTTGGCGCAGGTTTTAGAACCTGCTACCCACTGCTCGACAGAAGATAGAATTTACTTCTCGACCGGCTTAGCGGCCTTTTCCCACGCCCGAAACCCGCCGGGCAGGTTGTAGAGCTTTGGAAAATCGAGCCGCGCGAGTTTTTCACATGCCCGGACGCTTCGCACGCCGGAGGCGCAGTGCACGAGGTAGGTTTTGTTTTTATCGAGAGCGCTTGCTTTGGAATCGAAATCGGCCGCTAGCACGTCGAGATTCATCGCGCCGGGCATATGGCCGGCCTCGTATTCTCGGGAGGTCCGCACGTCCAGCACGATGTTGCTCTTATCCGCCGCCATGGCGGCAAACTCCTCGACGCTGAGGTTTTTGAAACCGCCCGCGCTGTCGGTGGCGGGTTTGCCGGTCCCGGTATGTCGCTGCAACTTCGACAGCACCTCGCGCGGGCCGCCGCCGCCATAGCCGGTTTCCTGGAACAAGGTTTGTCCGGTTCCATTTAACAACACGATGGTAGGAAAACCTTCGCCCGGTTCGGGGCTCAGATTGAATTTCGTTTTGAGCTCCAAATTGGCCTGCCTCAATCTTAAGTCCTGCGGATGTTTCTGAGGAAAATCCACGTCAACGAGAACGAGCACTTGCCGCGCGTATTCAACAAACTCCGCTGATTCGAAGACCTGGCGCTGCATTTCCAGACACGATGGACACCAATCCGAGCCATGGAAGAAAAGCAAAACCGATTTATGCTCGGCTCGGGCTTTGGTTTCCGCGGCGTGCAGCTCGGTTAGCCACGACAGTCCCGGCTTTGATTCCGTGGCATGGAGAACAACCGTCAATCCCGCACTTAGCAGTGCAAGGTGAAGCCAAGGTCGCAATCGTTTCATGCCTGAGAACCTAACACTTTTAGGAACAACGCGTCCGCAATTTTCTGCGCGAACTATTCATCTGGGTTGAGCTCAGGGCTTTTCCCTTCCACTGAATGCTGGCTGATGGCATGCTCGGCGCGATGGGCATCACGCCCGCACAGTTCAAGAACATGCAGGAGCGCCTCGGCCGCCCACGACGAGCGGCCGAGCCGCTGCTGGATTCCACGCCGCTGTCTAACGGCCGCGCCCACCAAATCATTCTGGGTCTTGATCCCTCGTTGCGCGGCACAGGCTTTGGGGTTATTCGCGTATCTCGCCCGGTGCCCGATACGCTCGCGCATGGCACATTATCCTGTCCGGCGGGTTGGGAGCGCTCCAAGTGTTTGGCGCGCATCGCCCAGTCCTTGCGCGATGTGCTGAAGCGCTATCAACCAAGCGTTTGCATTGTCGAAGGGCTATTCTACGCTCAAAACCTGCAGACCGCGCTAATCATGGGTGAGGCTCGTGGGGCGGCGTTGGCGACCATTGCCGAGGCTGGTGTGGAGATTTATGAATTGGCGCCGCGCAAGGTGAAGCAAGCAGTTGTGGGGTATGGCGCAGCACAGAAATCGGCCGTCGCCAGAATGGTGCAGCGGATGTTACGGCTGGCTGAACCCCCGGCGCCAGATGCTGCAGACGCGCTGGCTTTGGCGCTCGCTCACGCCCAGGAACAGGGCCGATATAATCTCAGCCCGCCTAAGCGAATCTGACTTTCGATGTGATTGCGTTTCTTCATGGCAAATTGGTCGAGGCATTGCCTACCCAGGTGATCATCGAAGTCGGTGGTGTCGGATACGAAGCTCTGATTCCGCTTTCGTCTTACGACAAGCTGCCGTCGCCGGGGCAGGAGCTAACGTTGCTTACGCACCTGGTGGTTCGCGAGGATGCGCACACGCTTTACGGGTTTATGACCGGCGCCGAGCGTGAACTGTTTCGACTATTGATCAATACCGTGAGCGGCATTGGACCCAAGATCGCGCTCAATGTGTTGAGCGGGATTAGCGTGACGGCGTTCCGAGGAGCGGTTGCCAACGGCGATATCAAGGCGCTGTCCCAAATCTCGGGTGTAGGGCGGAAAACTGCGGAGCGCATCGTTGTTGAACTCAAAGACAAAATCGGCGCGGCCGGGGCTTGGGAGGCGGCCAGTGCTCAGCGTGCTCTATCGCCTGAAGATCAGAAGATCAACGATGCGGTGCTGGCTTTAATGGCGCTCGGCTTTAAACAGGTCGATGCCCACGATGCCGTGCGCAAAAACCTTGGTCTCCTGGGGGCGCAAGCCACGGTTGAAGATCTGGTTCGGGCTTGTCTTAGAAAAGGAGCTTGAGATTCTTGGCTCTTCACAGTTGGCAAATAACGCTGATAGTATGAATACGGGTGTCCCTAAATGGCAGAGCCCATAACCATGCAGGTTCCGAAGCCAGCGTCCTCGCGCTCACCACGATCGAGCGGAGTCGTTGTGCCGCATTCGCCGCGGTGGTTTCAACGGGTAGCGGCATGGTTTATTTTCTTATTGATCAAGACCGTCACCGCGACGCTGCGTTTTCGTTGGGATGATCGTTCGGATTTCCTTAAGCAAACGCCTGCGCAGCCGGTAATCTTTTGTGTCTGGCATAACCGACTGGCTCTTTCGATGAGCGCTTATTACGGTTACGCGCGGAGACATATTCCAACTAAAGGATTGGCCGTCATGGTCAGCGCCAGCAAAGACGGCGCTTTTCTGAGCGCGATTCTTAACTGCTTTAAGGTCCACCCGATAAGAGGCTCTTCAAGCCGGAGAGGTGCACAAGCGCTGCTGGAACTGACGACCTGGGCCGAACAAGGCTATGACCTGGCGATTACCCCTGACGGACCGCGTGGTCCATGTTACCAGGTGCAATACGGTGTAACCTCATTAGCTCAGGTGACGGGACTGCCGATCATCCCTGTTGCATATGAGGTGAATTGGAAGTTCAGGGCGAAGAGTTGGGACCGATTCGTGATCCCATTGCCGTTCGCGCGCTGCCGGTTCGTCTACGGCAAACCTATCCGTATTCCTCGTGAGGCTAAGGACGAAGAACGCGAGCGGTTACGTTTGGAACTCGAGCGCAGCTTAAAGGAGATTACCCGCGATTAAAGCCGGTAACGACCCTCTCCTTGCGCGCCGTTCCGCTAGTACCGTCTTGACGGTTCGCCGACGATCCCCTGTTCGTGTTCCAGCAACCGTTCATCGAGGTGCCCGGGATCGATGCTCCAGCGCGCCGCCAGCAAGGGGACCTTGTCGACATTCAAGACGACTGCTTCCGGTTGGCTAAAGGAGGTGCGCTCGGCTGCCTCGGCATAGTCATAGCATTTGAGGTCGAGTTCCTTCTCGGCAGCAGTGCGCGCGCCCTGATGCCACAGGGTCTTTCCCGCCCAGGCATAAGCTCGCACTACTCGCCCGGCGTCTGCCCGCACCCACGCATGGTGCTGCAGCACTCTGCTGGCGTTGAAGAATTGCACTTGTCCCAACTTGCGGCTGAGGCCCATGACGAAGCGGAAACAGACGTCCACATCATCACCGGGATCCGGCAAGCCCGCTCCCATTACCAGGATCCAGCCACGAACGGGCGGAGAAATGAACAAGCGTCCGTCCCCTGACAATCCCTCACTCCAGGAGCAGCGTTTAGGGTTGTGCAAGCCGAGCGCGGCTTGCACAGCCAAGGGATTGCGGCTCTTTATCGCCAGCCAGCAGCCCGGCCGGCGAAAAAAACAAGTATGCTCGAAAGCGAAACGAGAGTCTGGTTCACTTCGAGGTGCAACCGACGTGCGCCGCGCCCGACGCACGATGAGAACAATGATGCTCGCACCGATGCTCAGAGCGATGCTGAACAGCAGCAGGAGCAGCGCCGGCATGATTTCCCACGCACTCACCTGATTTAAACCTACGCGCACGCCGGAACGATTCCAATGGAGAGTTCACCGCAGAATTGTGGAAGCAACCGACCGTAATGCTCATCAGTACTTTTGCCAGGTGGGGCACAAGAAGATTTGTGGCCGCATCATAATGATTTGGAAGTGGCAGCGAGGCGCTGCCAAAACCTCGAAGGTGAGGACGCTTGCGTTACGCGGCATCAAGGAACCAAATGAGTGAACGGCGGACAATACGCCTGAAGCAAGACCAGCAAGCCCATCAGAATGGCCAACGCCAGACTATGGAAAAAAACGTAACGCAGAATGCTGGGTTCGTGGCCATACCAATTCGTGGCCGTGCTCGCGACGACAATGCTCTGCGCATCCACCATTTTGCCCATCACCCCGCCCGAACTGTTGGCGGCCGCCATTAGTATAGGACTCAGACCGGTTTGTTCGGCCGTGATCTTCTGCAAGCTGCCAAAGAGCACGTTCGACGCCGTATCGGACCCTGTGAGCGCAACCCCAAGCCACCCCAGCAATGTGCCGAAAAACGGATAAAATGCACCGGTCCGAGCCAAGGCCAGGCCCAACGTCGCGTCTGTCCCGGAGTACCTTGTCACATTCCCGAGCGCCAGCATTGCCGCGATAGTCAGCAACGACAAACGGATGCGCCAGATGGTTTCTAGATAGCTGCGCGCCAAGTCCCTCGGGCCGAAACCCATTGCCAGGCCGGCAACAATTGCCGCCAGGAAGATGCTAGTGCCGGTGGCCGACAGATAATTCAGCCGAAACTCCGCGGCCTCAGGTTTGGCGCCCTGAACCGCGACTGGTGCAACGCGCTGCACTGCCAGGTGCAAGTAAGGCACAGGGAATTTAGGCGATGCCAATCGATCCATTCCCGCTTTCACCTGTGGCAGGCTCCAAACCAGGATAAACGCGGTCAAGATTATCCAGGGCAGCGTCGATCTCAGCATCCGCGCAGACCCGGCGGGCGCAGGCTCGACTCGTTCAGCGCCAGCTCGGTCGGCATTTGAGTTTTTTGCTTCCAGGTCTGGTGTGGCGGGGCGCCACACGCGCAGCAACGCGATTAAGGCGCCCATCGAACAGGACGCCGAAATGATATCCACCAGCCAGGGACCATGGAGGTTCGAGACGAGAAATTGCGGTATCGCAAAAGCTGCACCAGCAACCAGAGCTGCGGGCCAAACTCCCAGCAAACCGCGCCAGCCCGAATACGCCGCAACCACCCAGAAGGGAATAAGCAACGAAAACAATGGCAATTGGCGGCCAACCATCGCCGAGAGTTTCAGCACATCCAAACCCGTGACTTGTTCCATCGTCGTGATAGGAATGCCCAAAGAACCAAATGCGACCGGCGCGGTATTGGCGATCAACGCCAAACCGGAGGCGTGGAGCGGCTGAAATCCGAGCTGAATCAGAATTGCGCCGGTGATCGCGACGGGGGCTCCAAACCCCGCGATGCCCTCAATAAACGCTCCGAAGCAGAAAGCTATCAGGATGATCTGCAGGCGGGGATCGGGTGCCACGCGCCCCAACGCCTCACGCAGGGCATCAAACCACCCGCGCTTGACGGTCAGGCGATAGAGGAAAATAACGTTAAGGATGATCCAGCCAATTGGGAACAGACCAAAGGCTGCCCCATACAATGCGCTAGCAGCCGCTGCGGCAGGGGGCATGCCATACACACCGAGCGCAATGGCAACGGCAACTGCCAGGCCGAGCAGAGCAGCATAATGAATTCGCAAACGCAGTAATCCCAATGACCCCAACAAAACTACCACCGGCGCCGCCGCTACGAGGGTCGACATCACCGGACTATGCAGGGGATCGTAATTTTGCTGCCAGATCATGAAACCGACTGAATTATCCAATCAAGGTAACGTTGGTCGCCTTGCGCAAGGGGAAAGACGATAAACTCAGGTGTGTCGTATGGATGCAGCGCCATAGTCATTTTATGCAGCTTTTCCAGCCGGGCAGCAGTGGTCTTGAAAATGATAAGGACTTCGTTGCCGCGCTCGATTTTGCCTCGCCACCAGTAGTGAGATTCAATTCGCGGTATCAGATTTGCGCAGGCCACGAGCCGATCCTCAAGGGCTGCGCGTGCCAACTTTCTAGCAGTCCTCACTTCCGGCGCTGTTACCAGCACAATGACAAAACTCACTTTCGTTTTTGCCATAGGACCTTGGTGGGCTTTCAAATCATTTGGTTCGTAAGCCGCACAACCTGGCTTTTCAAATTGGTCTCACGCGCGGCCACTCCAGCGGAATTCCATTGTCTCCCAACCGGCTCTGAAAGCTGTGCAGCAGGGTGGATGTGCTGCGCACGGCACGCGGGATCGTCTTGTGCGCCGAGCAAAACGCGGCGAGAACGCCGGCAGCTTCGCCAATGTTCCACTCCACCGGGTGCAGCCGGTAGCAGCCGTTGCTGATATGGGTCACGCCGAGGTTCTTGCAGCCCGGCAACAGATTCTCGACACGCCGTGGCAGCAACGCTCCCAGCGGGATTTGAAACGGCACGGAACTGATATCGATATAATTATCGCCACCGCTGCTGGGATGAAGATCGATGCGATAACTGCCAATGCCTACGGAGTCAGCAAACCTGGCCGCCGTTACATTATCGCCTGTGGTCTTGGTTTCACGGGCCCGAAATTCCGTCGAAACGTGCTGCTCAAGCACGGTAAACTCCGCGCGGATGCGGCGGCTTTCCCGAATGTAAGGGTATTTCGCCAGCCCGTCCTCAGTGCCGACAATATCCCGGCGCAACCGCAGACCTCTCCAGCCTGTGCCGCCATCGGGTCGGGGCGCTTCGGTTTGCATCCAGTACAGCAGGGAGAGGCTGAGCTGCTTGGCGCGGCCCAGATTGCGGGCGGCCTCGTCAGGTGTGACGTCGCAGAGGTTCCCTAAGAGGTAATCGTTCTGCGGCCAGTTCACCAGCGAGATGTCGCCGTTGTATGTGCCGGGCAGGAATTGCGATTTGTCAGCGATGCGACGATATAGCCATAGCCCGGTGCCGGCTGCGGGATCGGTCCGATTCGGCTTCGGCTTCAGGGTGCGTGGATCGCAAGTTTCCCATGAAAGCAGCGGTCCAGGCCACTCCGGTTTCAACTTGGGAACAAAATCGTGCCAAAATCCATACTCCGCGGGTTTGGAGATGGTGTGGTCTTCTCCCGATATGTAATCCATGGCAAAACAGCAGGTGAAAGCCTGCTGATCCTGCGGCGCGGCGAGCTCCGGAGCGTGCGGTTCGCCTGTCTCTTTTTGAGATTCGGCGCCCGTCACGTATTCGGTCTTGGTTATCGGCAGCAAATCTCCCAGTTCGGTCGCATCGATGAATACGGGGGCGCGCAGGATTAAATCGTTAGCCGATTCGAGGTTCCGCACACGAACGGCTTCCACCCGGTCTCCGTTCACCACGGCGTCGATCGGCTTATGCCGGCGCAAGATCATCACGCGGGCACCCGATACGAACGGAGCAAGCAGATCTTCGAGCACGGCCAATGAAACTCTCGGCTCATGGCAAAGCCGCGATACGGAACCGTTGCCGGGGTTTAAATGAGGTTTGGCTCTGGCTTCGCCCGTTAAGGGATAATTGCGCAAATAAAAATCGCGGATGCGCCGGCGGTAGTCCAGATAGCTGCGCGTGCCCCCGAACGTTTCGATCCAGGCATTTTCGTCCGGCGGCACTGCTTGCGCGGTCAATTGGCCCCCAATCCAATCAGTTTCCTCAGTAAGAATGACACGCACCCCATTGCGAGCGGCGGCCAATGCAGCGGCGCAACCTCCCACGCCGCCGCCGATTATGACAAGGTCGGCCGCCATTTCCTCGGCCGATGATTTCGAGCCTGACTGCGAGGCCGGTAACACATTCGAGTCTTGCGCTATAACCAGCCGAGACGACATGAAGGTGGAGGGTATTGCCATGCCAAAGCACTTCAAAAAAGAGCGACGGCGGAGGATTGTGGCGGCTCTCATGCTGGGCGCTTTATACCGAAGGACAAAAGTTACAAAAAGGATAAAAACCGCTCGGCCCTGAGACTTCGCGCGACAGGTGCGCTAAAGTGCGCCTGTAAGCGTGGCAGCTTTCCGTTCTTGGGAGCTTAACGAGACTAAGGTGCTCAAAAGACTTGATGGCGCATTTTGCTCATCGTGTTCACGTCCGCCATTAATGCGCCTGGATGTGACAGTGGTTTACGCAAGAAACGGGCTCGGCAAGGGTCTTGCTCCCATCGGCACAAGCCTCCGTGGGCACGGCGGAGCTTAAAGGCAGGAAGCTGGCCCGATTCGAATCTTCGCCGACCTAACACAAGGCTGAATTATGAAAATTGGATATCTGATTGACATGGATGGCGTGATCTATCGGGAGAATCAACTGATTCCCGGGGCGCGCGATTTCATGGAAGCCCTTATTGCTAGCGGCGCGCCGTTTGTATTCCTTACCAACAACTCCTCGCCGTCACCCGAAGACCTCTCCGTGCGCCTCGGCCATCTTGGCTTGCCCGGACTTTCGCCGCGGCACTTTTATACCTCAGCTCTGAATGCGGCGGATTTCCTGAGCGAGACGCATCCGGCCTGCACGGCGTTTGTCATTGGCGAGGGCGGACTGCTCACCGCCTTGCACGAGCGCAAGATCGCCAACGATTCAATCCATCCGAGCTACGTTGTAGTGGGGGAGGGAGCTGTCTCGATGGAAAAACTGGCCAAGGCCCATTCGTGCATCGAGCACGGTGCGCGGCTGCTGGCCACAAATCCGGATAACTGGTGTCCGGTTTCAAGCGACGGTTCGCGGCCTGGAGCCGGCGCCACGGCCGCTTTTCTGGAAGCCAGCACCGGCCGCCGCGCCTATTACCTGGGTAAACCCAACGGTTACATGTTCCATCGCGCGCGGCACAAGTTGGCCGAATTGGCCGCCGGCATCGCCCTCGAACAAATTGTGGTTATTGGCGACACGATGGAGACCGACATCCGTGGCGCAATCGAGGCCGGCTTGCACGCTTACCTGGTACTCAGCGGTTCAACGCGGGTGGAGGAAATTGCCGATTATGTTTACCAACCGACGCGCGTCTTGAGCAGCGTGGCGGATTTAATCGAAGAGTTGGGGTCCGGTCGACCTTCGAGCCGGATGGACAGCCCCGTCTATTCCCACGCACGCCTCGATGGGCAACGCTTTGGCCGGCGTCACCAAACCGACGCCGACCATCCCCTCAAAACACGCCAACGTGCCCCTATGACGAGGTAATTGTCTATCCTACTGAACGTCTTCGCCCAGCTCGACGTTCCAGTAAGCCAGGTCGATGAAGTGTTTCCAGCTATCGTGTTGGTAGAGGCTGAAGTTGATCTGAACGAACGGCCGCCACTTGGGCCGCTTCGGCTTGCGGATCAAGCGCAGTCCGGCTTCCTGGGGTGTCCGGTTGGCCTTGAGCGTGTTGCACTCAATGCAGGAGCAAACAATGTTCTCCCATGTGGTCGGTCCCCCTCGATCACGCGGAATCACATGGTCGAGATTCAAGTCGCGCCGATCGCAGGTCTTGCCGCAATACTGGCAGGTATTCTTATCCCGCTCGAAAATGTTGTGCCGGGTGAACTTTACTTCTTTTTTCGGCAGATGATCGTACACCAGCAACAGGATCACTCGCGGAAGCCGTATGCGAAATGAAATCGTACGGATACATTCCGGGTGCGGTTCCAGCGACGAGAAATGCTGCCATTCGGTGAAGTTATAGGTCTGAAAGGAACCGTCGTTTCGGTTCAAAACGACTTGCGCGTGCCCCTGAAACAAAAGGGTTAAAGCCCGGCGAACCGTGCAGACATTAACCGCCTGCCAGAGCCGATTGAGCACCAGCACATGTTGATTGAGCGTTGAAGTCATAGCCCGATACAACTGGGGCCAAGCTACACAGATCCCTGGGGGATGTCAACGCAAGTGCCGGCCTCTTGAATCGGCGCAGATGCGAGAGCATCAACAGCTTGAGTTGGACTCTTCGTTGGTCGGCGGAGGAGCGGTGCGGTGCTTGACATCAGCGCGGCTCCTGGGCCAACCTTGCGTCGCGTCGAGCGCCGCTCGTCGGAACAGGCAATGAACATTCACCATCTCGAGTTGTTCTACTACGTGGCGCGTCACGGGGGCATCACGGAAGCCGTGCGCAACATCCCTTACGGAATCCAGCAGCCTGCCGTCAGCGGCCAGGTGGCGCAACTCGAAGAGTATCTTGGCGTGGTCCTGTTCCAGCGCCGGCCCTTTGCCCTGACGCCCACCGGCCAAAAGCTGTACGACTTCATCCAGCCATTCTTTGCAAATCTCGACGTCGTTGCCGGCGAGCTCCAGGGAGGCAAGGCACAATTGGTGCGCATCGGTGCGTCCACGATCGTGCTCCGCGATTATTTGCCGGAGTTCTTCCGCAAAGTGCGGAAAAAATATCCGAAATTGCGGATCGCGCTGCGGGAAGGCTATCAGGCCGAGCTTGAAGCCTTGCTGCAAAAGGAGGAGCTCGACTTGGTCCTGACGTTTATCGAAAAGAAATCCGCACCAGGCATTCATTCGACCGCTTTGATCGAGTTGCCCCTGGCGCTGGTGGTCGAAAGAGACAGCAAGATCACTGCACCCGAGCAACTCTGGCAATGCGACCGAATCCAAGAACCATTGATTTGCATGCCCGCCGCTGAAGCGATTTGCAAACATTTCCAGCAGGGCCTCGGTCGCCTTGGTGTTGATTGGTTTCCGAGCATCGAAGTCAGCTCGCTGGACCTGGTGAGTACCTATGTCAGCAACGGGTTTGGTATGGGGATCTCGGTGTTAGTCCCGAAACCGGATTTGCCGCCGAACGTTCGCTTATTGCCCCTTCCTAAAAATGATTTCGAACCAGTGATTATGGGCGCGCTTTGGCGAGGAAAAATGTCCGCCCTGCTTCAGGCATTCCTCACCGAAGCTCAGCTCAAAGCCAAATGGGTGGATACCGGCTTGATCCTCGAGATTGCCGCTGAGCCCAAGGCGGCCTCCAATGCTAAAGTAACGCAACAAACCAGCCGACGGGCTTAGTAATCATAAGCGCCACCGTATGGCCCTCCCGACGACCCAGGGGCCCAGTTTGTTGTGCGAGCCAGTGGCGGACCTTGGTGGTCCGGAGCGGGAGATTGCCGTTCTTAAGGCAACTACTGCCCTGAGTTGAGACACTTCCCGAGGGTCGCTCAGCTCGGTGCGGCTTTCCCGCTCAGAAACACCCCCTAAATTACGCTTCGTCAGCCAAATGGAACGCTGGTTGCTTCCCACAGGGCAGCATTTAACTCAGGACAGTAAACACGCGACTATGGCACTGCCATTTTTAAACGGAGCATCAAAGAAGCGCGACCAGTTGATATCGATCGATCTAGGCGGCCGAACTACCAAGGCCGTTCAGTTGCAGCGCAAAGATGATCGTTTTATCCTTGCTCGCTACGCCCTGCTCGATGCGCCCATTTACGAGAAAAACCTTTCGCCGGATCTGTTGGGCGAGCATCTCAAAAATGTCTGCACCGCCCTGGATTCCAAAACTCGATCTGTGAGCCTGGCTATTGGCGTGAACGATTCCATTGTTCGGCACGCCGAACTCCCGCTCATGCCTGTCGGTGACATGCGCCAGGTCCTCAAAAACAATACCAAGAACTACCTGCAGCAGGACCTGCCCGGCCACGTATTCGATTGCTTCATAATTCCGCCGCGTTCTTCGCAAAAACCCGCGGAGAAGCCCAAGGTCGGCGCCGGCACAACCAAACAACGCGTGTTGGTCGCCGGCGCCCGCAAGCAGCTGATTGACGACATGCAGACCGCTGTGAAAAATAACGGGCTCGCAGCCGATCATGTAGTCCCCGGGCTGCTGGGGCCCGTTAACGCCTTCGAAATGGCCATGCCCGAGATCTTTTCGCGCGAGGTCGTGGCGCTGGTCGATATTGGTTTCAAGAGCACCAGTATTTGCCTGCTGCAGGAAGGAGACCTGATTCTCAGCCGCGTGGTGGCTATTGGCGGCGATCGCCTCACCAATGGCCTGGCCGAATCGCTTGGGATCAGTTACGCCGAGGCTGAAGGGATTAAGGTGGGTATGCCGACCGAAGTCCAGTCGAACCTGGAAGCGTTGATCCTGCCGCTGGGCCGCGAGTTGCGCGCTTCAATTGATTTCTTCGAACACCAGCAGGACAAAGCCATCACCCAGGTCTTTATTAGCGGCGGCTCGGCGCGGTCCGAGTTCATTGTCCAGACCCTCCAAACGGAGCTGGTGGCGGAATGCAAACCCTGGAACCCCGTCGGATTCCTGGACCTCGCGTTGCCTCCGGAACAAGTTGCTGAGATTGACCACGTGGCGCCCCAGTTGACAGTGGCGATCGGCGCAGCCGTAGCCAGCTTCTAACGTTATGCCAATCCGAATCAACTTACTCGCGGAAGCCCAGGCGCTTGATGATTTACGACGGCGTGACCCGGTTAAGCGCGCCATCATTGTTGGCGCCCTGATCATCGGGGTGATGCTGACCTGGAGCTTGTATCTCCAGATTCAAGCCATGAAGGTTAAGAGCGATCTCAATCACATCCAGGCACAGCTTGCCTCTCGCACCAACGAGTACTCACGGGTGCTTGTTTTCCAGCGCAACCTCTCGGAAGTCAATCGCCGCCTCGATGCGCTCCACAAGCTTGCCGCCAACCGCCTGCTCTATGGCAATCTCCTCAACGCCCTGCAGCACACCACAATCGACGATGTCCAGCTCATCCGGTTTCGCGTCGATCAGTCCTACGCGGTTACTGATGAAGTCAAAGCCAAGACCAATGACGAAGGCCATGTCTCGTTAGGGCGTCCGGCCACTTCCACTGAAAGAGTAATGCTGACGTTTGATGCCCGCGATAGCGGCCCGAACCCCGGCGATCAAGTGAACAAACTCAAGAAGGTAATCACCGATTATCCGTATTTTCAAACTTACATGGGTAGGACCAACGAGCCGCGCCTGACGAGTCTTTCGCCGCCCCAGGCCATCGATGGCAAACCTTGTGTCCAGTTTACTCTTGAATGCAAATTCCCGGATAGAACGCGATGAAAAGCCTGTCTAAAGAAAAACAACAGCAGTTGATTCTGGCTATCCTGATCACTTTGGCCGCCATATCAGGTCTGGCTCTGCTGGTCATTAAACCTCAATACCGCCGCCGGGACGAATTGGCGGCCCAACAGCGCGAAGCCGAGAATAAGCTTCACCAGGTCAAGCTTGCAATCGCCGGCGCCGACCAGGTTGAAGTCCAGCTCGCCGATTGTAAGAAGAACCTTCAGAGCATCGAAGAGAACATGGCTTCTGGCGATCTTTATTCCTGGGCCATCAATACTATCCGCCAGTTCAAGCTGGAATATCGCGTTGATATCCCACAATTCAGCCAGATCGACGGTCCCAAAGACGTCAATATGCTGGCTAAATTCCCTTATAAGCAGGCCTGCCTCACAATCGGCGGCACCGCCCATTTTCATGATCTCGGTCGTTTCCTTGCCGATTTCGAAAACCAATTCCCCTATATCCGCATCGTCAATCTCAGCCTCGAACCTGCCTCCAACCTTGGCGGCAATGACAAAGATCGGCTTGGATTCAAATTCGAAATCGCCGCCCTGGTTAAACCCGGCATGTCCTGATCCCTTTCCTGTGACGCTTGAACACCTAATTGTTTACATCCCTGCTGTCGTATGAAGCTCCATCGTTTTCCCGGCCTCGTGTTCGTGTTCGTGCTGTTCGCATATTCGAATGTTTTGTCAGCCGCTCCTAAAACTGCCGCGCCAGCTACTAACGCGCCCGCCGCTGATGCCCACCAATGGGAGATCCCTCAGTCCGTTTTCCAGATCCCAGCCAACCCCAAGGAAGGCCGTGACCCGTTCTTCCCCAACGCCATTCTCGGACCGCAGCCGGTTAAGCCTAAAGAAACCGCCCCCCTGGATCTTTCGGGCTTTGTCCTGAACGGCATTACCAGCCCGCCCAAGCGTACGGCCATGATTAACGGACGCACCTTTGAGACCGGCGAATCCGGCGAAGTCAAACTGCCGAATGGCGGCAAGGCTCTAATCAAGTGCGTCGAAATCAAGAGTGATTCTGCGATTATCGAAGTTGCCGGCCAGCGACAGGAACTGAAAATGCGCTTCGGCGTTTAATTCCAAGTCATTGGCGGTCCTTCAGGTTCAGGCACCCTATTCAGAATTTCGTTCCCGCCAACTTAACCATTCGGCGTTCTGACGCGGACGTCATGCTAAATGGGTTCGTTTGCTTCAGCGCGAGTTGCATTGGCCAGGAAGGTAGATAGCTTGGTGGGCTGTGCAGGCATCGATATTACACGGATTTGAACTGGAGCACGGCGCGAGATTTCTTGAAGTCAACGGATTCGAGGTCGTTGAGGATTTCGGGGACGTAAAAGCGGAGCATGAGGCGCTACGCCGGCGGGCAGGCGTTTTAGATCTGAGTTTTCGCGGCCGCGTTTGTTTGACCGGTGTTGACCGGATCCGCTTTCTTCACGGACAGGTCACGAACGACATCAAACGATTGCAGGCCGGGAGTGGTTGCTACGCGGCCCTGGTCAATGCCAAGGGGAAAATGGAATGCGATTTAAACGTGTACTGTCTTGCGGATGAGCTGTTGCTGGATTTTGAGCCGGGATTCACTGCGTCCTTGACCCAGCGGCTGGAAAAGTACGTTGTAGCCGATGACGTGCAGGTCGTTGAGGTCGGCTCACTATACGGTCTGCTGAGCGTGCAGGGGCCGGCCGCGGCAGCCGTGGTGAACTGCCTTGAGATGTTCGATCGCCTTCCGGCTACGCCGTTCGAGTTTAGCAAGGGAGTGGATTCAGTGTTGGGGGAGGTCTACCTGGCCAATCAACCACGATTGGGCACGAGTGGCTTTGATCTACTTGTTCCCACCGCCGTAATTCGAAATATCGCCAAGAGGCTGGCAGAGACAGCTAAAACCGTTGATGGCCGTCTTTGCGGTTGGCGGGCATTGGAGATTGCCCGCGTCGAAGCCGGGATCCCGCGGTTCGGAATCGACATGGACGAAACCTGTCTTCCGCAGGAGTGCGGAATCGAAGCCCGCGCGGTAAGCTATTCCAAAGGATGCTACGTAGGCCAGGAGGTGCTGAACCGGATTCATACGATGGGACATGTGAACCGGGAACTACGCGGCTTGCGGTTGGCTAACGATTTGCCTTCGCTTCCGGTCAAAGGGAACGAGCTCTGGCATGAAGGCAAGAAAGTGGGAGTCATTACCAGCGCTGTCGATTCACCGGTTGTGGGAGGGAGCCTCGCCTTGGGGTTTGTGCACCGGAGCGTCGGGCGGGTGGGGACTCGATTGATATTGCAGGCCGCGTACGGCGAGTCGGCTGCCGAGATCGTGGAATTGCCTTTTCGCTGAGGGAGCTTGAAGGTCTGGCGGGCTGCCGCGCCAAGCTCCTTACTTGATCCGCGCCAAACACTCTTCCGCATCGCGTTTTAGTATTTCGCGCTGCGTCGGCTCAAGGCCCTTAGGGTCGAAACGGTACCGATAGTGTAACCGCAGCAATTGTTCCAGGCGATCAATCAATTCAGGCGAAACCGGGCTTTCCCTAACCCGGGCCAGCCAACTAGAAAGGGGCTCGCTTGGCAGACGGCCGAGGCTGCGAGCGGCGAGCTTGCGTTCGAGCAAGTAGAACTCGGAATCAAGCCCGGGCCAAATCGGCGATTCGTCGGACGACGAGCGCGATCGCCTTTGCCGCCGGCGGAAAACGATTTGGTACAAGAGCAATGAAAGCATTGGGATAAGCGCCCAAAGCAGGTACTGACGCCAGTGACTCTGGCCCCAGCGGAATTTGGCATACTCGAACTTCAATCGCGACCACGCATCGGAGACCCATTGCAATGGCGAGGCGCCCTCCTCCTCGGTCGCGACCCAGGAAGGCGGGGTCGGATCGTAATCGCGCCAGGTTTGGGTGCGTTCGTCCCAGGCCAGGCACCAGGCGTGAGCGTCGCGCTCGCGCACAGTGAATTTGCCGTGGGAGCCTTCGTGGACAGCATAGCCCACCGCGTAGCGCGCCGGCACGTTGGCTTCGCGCAAAAGCAACACCGCCGCCGTGGCGAAATACTCGCAGTGTCCGGCGCGGTCACGCAGGAGAAATCGAGTGATCGCCGATTCGTTAGTTCGAGACCAACGCGGCAAGGGTTGCCATTGACGATAGGTGAACTTCTCCGCGAAAAAGGTGCTCAGCGCCCGCAGCTTTTCCGGCGTGCTGAGCTTTTCCAGGCCGGCTTCGGCGATCACTTTATCCAGCGCCGGGATGTCCCAGGGCGGAACGACAAGATCCTGGTTGGTATTCCCGGGCGAGTCGATGGTCGGGCCGGGGCCATACCAGGCATCGTAAATCACCAAGCCCGGGCCCTGGCTGACTAAAACTGTGCCCAGGGCGCTGCGCTCGATCTCGTATGCCGTGAGATTGTCCAGGCGGCCGCTGCCGGGCGGCAACGGCAGGACGCCATGGCCTCCGTCAAGATAGCAGGCAATCG
>CAZUVM010000096.1:0-51205 GCA_964623885.1 uncultured Verrucomicrobiota bacterium | reverse complement strand
AAAAGTAACTGTTACCCGTACTCGGGACGAGAGTGATCTCGTTGCGCCAAAAGTCCTGTTACCCATCTTCGACGGCAGGATCAAGGTTGGATTTAACCTGGAGCTGCCTGGGCCATCCCCAAATGGGGTAGCGCCGACATGAGCCGGTCTGACGAACTCCAGTTCGCGGCTCATGTCGTAGCGCCTGGGTCCCATTTGGGGGTGGCCCAGGCAGCGCTCGTCCGAAGCGCTTTTTTTTGGGGGGGGTGCGGGGGGACTGTTTAGCTTAAGTTGTCAACAACCGATGGGCATTGATCGTTTTCTTCTGTCGCTCTACTTCTCGGGCCAGAGCAAAGGGATTGAGCTGCGCATGGAGTTTTTGCAATTCGGCTTTCTTGGCCGCAGTGACCTCCCCAGCGGCCAGCACCCGAGCGTAGGGCGTTAAGGGCGCTCCATACACCCGCACGGTCCGGTTGGCTTTGCGGCGCTTCTCCTTGAGCAGATGGGTGGGAAGGAAGTGGTTGAGCAACTGTCCCAGCGCGCCGACACAGAGCCGGTTTATCAACGCAGCGACAGCGGGGTTGTCATAGCGCTCATAGCCAAAATGTTGCCGCACATGCGTCCAATTGCGTTGTTCGACGCGCGCATTGTCGTTCTTTTTGTAAGGCCGCCCGCGGGTAAAGAGCACCGGCGTGGGCCGCTGCCCTAGATAGGCGACCAGATGATGATTGATAAACTCCCCGCCGTTGTCGCTGTCCAAGCCCAGCAGTGAAAAAGGCAGGTTGGCTTCCAGGTGAGCGATCTGCTTGAGGGTGCAGGCTTGGCCGCGATTTTCCAAGGCGCGCAGTTCGGTCCAGTCGGTGCGAATGTCCACTCCATCGAGCATCCACAAATGCTTATCGTCCAGGGCACCGCCACATAGAGCCACCGTGTCCATCTCCAGCCAGCCGGGTCCTTGCTCGCTCCAGGTGCCTCGGATGGGAATACTCTGGCGCAACAGACTTCCAGGTCGAGTGCCGCCACGCCGGGCCAAACCCACCCGCAAGGGCGCAATCAGTCGGTCCAGCGTGCGCGCGCTCGCCTGGAGCAGGCACCGCCGCAGGTCCGGATCAATCCGACGATGGTCCAGTTCATAGGCCGGCAACCATTCCGGCAGCAGCGCATGCAATCGGCTGCCACAGGGCTGGAAGGCGCTAAACCAAATCGGTTTCAAGATCGGCAACAGCGTCTCTGGGTGATACGTCTTGGGCCGACCCAGCACCAGCCTGAGCTCCGAAATGACTTTCTGGGGCTGGGGCGGACGCAGAGCACGGATGGCGGCCTTGCGATGATAGCCCAGCAGTTCGACGGCTTGATTAAGGAGTTTGACCTTGTGCTCCTTACCGGCCGTAGCGTAACGCCGCCGCAACCGGGCTAAGACTTCGTCCTTCGTTTTTTTGCTCATATCGTTGTGCATGTCGGGTAACACCGACTTTTGGCACAACGACCTATTCAACGGAATCGGTCACCCCTTCCTGGGTAACAATCTTTTTGGCGCAGAACGCCTATCGATCGTGAAAAGTAATTCTGTTGCGCTCCCTAAGGGGTTGTAGCAAAATCCGCGTGACTCCACCTGCTATTGCGCAGGGAGTAGAGGGTTCGTTGGTGCCCGGATGGGCGTCGTGAAATTGACTGAGACCATGGCCCAGGCCAAATCAACTCCGGTAAAGGACAATCGAACGCGCATCTTATTGGTGGATGATCACGCGGTCGTCCGCTTTGGGATCGCGCAACTAATCAACCGCCAGAGTGACATGGTCGTTTGCGGCGAGGAGGAGGATGCGTCGCATGCTCTCAGCGCGATTGAACGCCTGAAACCCGATTTGGTGATCGCGGACATCTCACTCAAGGACAGCAGCGGCCTGGAATTGATGCGCAACATCAAGGCCCAATTCAGCAAGCTGCCCGTCCTGGTCGTCAGCGCCCATGATGAATCCGTGTATGCGGAGATCGCTTTCCGCGCCGGGGCTCTTGGATATTTAATGAAGCAGGAGGCGCTGGAAAAAGTGCTCACCGCCATTAAACGAGTGCTCACCGGCAACATCTACGTGAGCGACGCGCTGGCCGCGCGAATGTTGCAGCAGCAAATTCGTGGCAAATCCGACATTCACGAATCCCCGCTCAAAGGCCTGAGCGACCGGGAAATGGAAGTGTTCCAGCTTATCGGCCAGTGGAAGAAGACCAGCGAGATTGCGCAGGAACTGCACTTGAGCGTGAAGACCATCGAGTACTATCGCGAGCAGATTAAGCGCAAACTGAACCTTAAAAACTCCGCCGAACTGACCCAGCACGCCACGTCCTGGGTTCAGCGTGAGTCGCCGGCCTGATTTCGAAGTTCGAAAGGGCCGAAGGTTCCGAATTATTTCATACCAAGGCGAAACGCCGAAGGTGTAGCGCAGATTTGTAATCTGCAGTATCGCAGGTTTTCAACCTGCTGAGGCTCCCACGCAGCCCTGCGCCGCGCAACCAACGGACGCCCGCCGATTGCAAATCCGGCGATACCGCAGATTACAAATCTGCGCTACGTGACGAGCGGACACGGTCGGCTTTGAATTCAGTCGGGCTAAATCCCTTTCGTGTATTTCGTGGTTCTAATTAGTTCACCTATCCAACCACCCTAGTCTTTCCTTCTTGGTCACGAAAATCAATCCCAGCAGATGTACTGCCACCATCAGCAGGTAAAGCGATAGGAAGCTTAGAAATGCCATCATCGCAAGCATGGCTACCATCCCACCCATCGCATGAATGATCCAGCCTTCCGGGAATAGGAAACCGAGCAGGAGCGCGCCGAAGAACTGCGTGGCAAAGACAGAGGCGAGCACACCCAACGCTACAAAATACTCCCCTGGGGCGCGCAGGATGGACGGCACGACTAGCAACGGGTTGGCCGCGCCCAGTGAATCGAGTGTCGCCACCGCAAGAAAAGCCATCGGAAAATAAAAATACCCAAGCGCAAGTGCGACGATGAACGCCGCGAGCAAGCCGGGTTGGTGAGTCACGGCGAGCCAAATGCCGATCCCCACTGCCGGCCCGAAGCAAACCAGGCTCAGAGTGAGCAAACGCCCAAATGGCACAATGACATCATCAAGAAAGTTCGAGATCCCTGGCAGGTCAGGCAATTCGCGATCGCCGGCTTCCGTGGAATGAATGATGGCTTGAAGAAAGGTAAAGAGGTAACCCCCGACAAAGATCTCCATTATGACGCCGAAAATGATCATTCGGATAGTGCGGTATTCGATTGCAGCTTCGCCGAGCTTCAACAACGCGACCAGCACAATTCCTACAACCACGATGATGACACCCACGCCTCGCAAGGGGTAAAGAAACGCCCCGGGAATGCGCGCCCAGAATCCTTTCTCGATTTCCGGCGCAAATTGCGCCAGCACCGGCACACACTCGGCACCGCACTGGCGGCAGAACTTGTGTGGCACGCCACTCACGTTGCGGGTGGCCACACAGGCCTCGCAGAAGAATTGCTCGCAAGGGTCGCAGCCAAACTTGGCCGGCATCTTGGGATGGAACCGGCAGTATTGCGCGCCTACCGTCCGGGGCATGACTGCAGGGCCTGGCACGGCAGATGGGAGCCTGGCTGTCGTGCGAGCTGGACCGGCGCCGACGCCTGAAGTCGGAAGGACCAATTTGCCTTTGTTCTGTTGAACGGAAACCGCAGCCGAAGGCGCATTCGACTGACCTTCGTCGTAAAACACCATTTCGACATCGCCCAGACGAACCACCTGCCCATGTTCCAGCCCAGCTTCCTGCACTCGAGCTCCATTAACGAAGGTGCCGTTCGTTGAACCCAGGTCGCGCAGGAGCACGCAGCCGTCACTAACGGTAACCTGACAGTGTGACCCGGAAACCGAGCCGTGCGGAATTTGAAAATCGTTCGACGCGCCGCGGCCGAGTGTATTTATGCCGGGCCGAAGTTGGATCTCCCAAGCGCCTGGCGAGCCGGGGTTAACCACCAATCGAGGCATACTCCTAACGATTCAGCCAGCCGAAACGGTGCTTGTTGGTGAAATAAAGCAGCCCCAGAACGCGCATCTCAACGGTGAGCAGATATAGACCGACAAAGCTGGAGATTATGGCGGAGACGAATCGGAGCGGGATAACTTCCGGGAGGTATTTATTCCCTAGCGAAGTCGTTACAAATGCAGCCCCAAACAGGAACAGAGTCATCAAATACTCCCGCGGCACTCTGAACATTGTCGGCACCACGACCAGCGGATTCACAGCGAATACAGTATCCAGCATGGCCACCGCCAAAAACGCCATGGGGTAATAGATACAGCCGAGGACCACGGTTGCAATGATCACCCAGGCAAACTCCTCGTGCCCTTTGGCGACGAAGATCGACACCACAATCGTCGGTAAAAAGCAAACGAAAGTCGTGCCCACGAGTTGAAAGAACGGAGCGAGAATGTCCGAACTCAAATCCGAGACGTCGGGCCAATCCGGCATTTTCGTTTCGCCCATGGCTGAATTAGTGACGATACGGCGCAAATAACACGTTAGATAGCCGGTCCCCAGGATGAACAGGATCATGATCGCCACCAGCCCGAACAGGCCGGCGTAGCGCGCGAAGAATTTTGCGGCGTCAATAATCGAGAAGAAAAAAGTTCCGGCTATTAAAAGAATGATCCCATCTCCCTTTAAAGGATATTGGAACGCGCCAAATGCCAGGCTGAAGAATCCCGCCTTCGGAGTTTGCGATTGGACGACCGGCGCCTGGACCGGCGTGCACTCGAAGCCGCAAGCGCGGCAAAACTTGTGTGAGGCACCGCCCACATTATGCGAGTTCACGCACAACTCGCAGTAATACTGGCGGCATTGGTTGCAGAAGAAACGGCCGAGCGTGCGGGGATGATGTTTGCAATTGCCGGAACCTTTCGGCGCCGCAATGGGGGGCGGGATCGGGGGCGGCGGTGCGGCCAGCGACACAGTCGCCGCGGCGGCCGCTGGAGCCGGACGCGCCGGGCCTGGCGGTGCGGCTGCCGTCGCAACCGGGATCGGAACTATCCGGGCCGCGGTTGGCGGTGGAGGAGGAGGCAGGTTCGCGCCGGCCGCTGCATCCGAGATGAAAAGCATCTCCACACTGCCGAGATGGATGGTTTGCCCGGGCTGCAAAGCCGTCTCGCGGACCTGCGAGCGATTGACAAACGTGCCGTTGGTGGAACCTAGGTCCTTGATGATCACCGACAAATTATCCACCAGGATCTCGCAATGCGAACCGGAGACGGAGGGGTCGGGAATCTTTATATCATTGGCGAAGCCACGCCCGATATAATTGGCGCCCGGCTTGAGTGGGGCTTCCCAAGCAGAAGGCGAACCTGGATTTACAACCAGCCGCGCCATGTGAACATCTGTTTTCCGAGTGGGACTAATGTCTATCCGAGCGGCGGGCCTTTGTCCACCAAAATTACGGCCACCCTGATAATAGGGACGCCCTCCTAGCGTCACTGACGGAGCCCGCATTCGCGGTTAACAACGCCCTGCTGCCTTTTGTTTACTGAGATGTGGACAGCACCTCACATTAATCGCGAAGGAACGCGAATCATCGCACATTGCTGGGGAGGACGTCAGGCCGCGATGTTTTCGGACTATGAACCGTCCAAAACTCAGTCATGGAGCCATTTGACAAGCTTGGCCTCGAACCTAATCTAATCCAACTTATGGAATATCGATTTCTGGGAGGTTCGGGATTGAGAGTGCCCGTGTTGACGTTTGGGACTGGGACGTTCGGCGGCAAGGGCGAACTGTTCTCCGCCTGGGGCAACAGCGGCGTGGCCGAAGCCAAACGGCTCGTGCGCATATGCCTCGATGCCGGAGTGAGCATGTTCGACAGCGCGGACGGCTATTCCGACGGCATGGCCGAAGAAATTCTCGGGAAAGCCATCGCTGGCCGGCGTGACCAGGTTCTCATTTCCACCAAGGCGACGTTTCGCGTGGGAGATAGGCCAAACGACGTGGGCTCGTCGCGCTTCCATCTGGTTCGCGCGGTAGAAGCAGCTTTGAAGCGGCTGGGCACCGATTACATCGATTTGTTTCAATTGCATGCCTTCGACGCCATGACGCCGTTGGAAGAAACCCTAAGCACGCTCGACACGCTGGTGCGCGCCGGGAAAATCCGCTATGTTGGGTGCTCCAACTTTTCCGGCTGGCATTTGATGAAGTCGCTCGGCGTGGCCGATAGATATGGCTATCCGCGTTACGTCGCGCACCAGGCGTATTATTCGCTCATCGGGCGCGATTATGAATGGGAACTGATGCCGCTAGCGCTCGACCAGAAAGTGGGCGCCGTGGTTTGGAGCCCGCTCGGCTGGGCACGGCTCACGGGAAAAATCCGACGCAGCCAGCCACGGCCCAAGGTTTCGCGCCTGCAGTCCAAACTGAATCAGGACATCGGCCCCAAAGTGCCGGACGAATACCTTTACAACGTGGTGGATGTTGTGGACGAAATCGCGAAAGAGACTGGCAAGACGGTTCCGCAAATCGCGCTCAACTGGCTGTTGCAACGGCCGACAGTCTCAACGCTGATCATCGGGGCGCGCAACGAAAAGCAACTGCGAGATAACCTGGGCGCGGTTGGCTGGAATCTGACTGCGGAACAAATGAAGCGACTGGACGCCGTCAGCGCTACCCCGCTGATTTATCCGTATTTTCATCAGAAAGGGTTTCCTGAGCGCAATCCATTCCCGACGGCGTGACTTGCGCTCAGCTCGTGCCGGGCTTAACCGTTGCGATGACCAGGGCGGAGGGAGATAGATATTTCTGCGCGACCTGCTTGACCTGTTCGAGCGTGACGGCCTGGTAAAGAGCGTCCTCGGTCTCGCTGTGCCCATAACCCAGACCGTAAAGCTCATCGAGTGCGGTAGTCATGGCGAGGCCGCCAAGATCCTGGCGGGCGATCTTCTTTTGGCCGATGATCTTCGCCTTCGAGCGGCTCAACTCCGCCTCGGTCAATCCTCCGGCACGGAGCAGGGCGGCTTCGTTGAGCAGTTCGCTTTCCACACGCTCTGCCTGCTCGGGCATGGTGCCGACATAAAATGCGAAGTAACCAGGAGCGAGCCCCAGAAAGTTCTGGGCGCCGACATAATAAGCCAGGCCGAGTTCCTCGCGAATGCGCAGGAAAAGCCGGGAGCCAAGGTCGCTGCAGGACTCCTGCAGCAGTTCCAGCGGATAGCGATCGGGGCTGTGCAAAGTCGCGCCCCGGTAGCCAACCGCCAGCACTGCTTGTTTCTTATCGCGGGTTTCCGTAATGCGATGGATAGAATCAAGAGATACCGGAGCAGAGTCCGAAGTTGAAGTTCCGGCGCCCGGCACTGGGGTCCAACGACCGAGAGCGCTTTCCACGGTCTCGCGGATCTTATCCGTCTGGACATCACCAAAGATCGCGAGCACGCAATTATTGGGCGCCGCGTGGCGAGCATGGAATTGTTTGAGCGCCGCCACTTGAAGCCGGGGCACGCTCGTTTCGGAACCCAGGGCGTCCAGGCCGTACCCGCGCTCGCCGAAGAGTTCGCGGCGCATGGCTTTGAACGCGCTCTGCAGAAGGTGGTCTTTTTGCGCGCGGATTCCGGCGAGTTGCACTTCGCGCTCGCGTTCGAGCTGAGCCTCGGGAAAAGTCGGATGGAGCAAGACATCAGTCAGCAAATCCAACCCTTTGCTGAAATCGCTGCTCATGACTTCGGCATTGACGCCGAAACTGTTGTTTCCGCCGTAGCTGTCAATGCTGCCGCCGACTGATTCGATTTCAGTAGCGATTTGCTCGGCCGAGCGTTGCTGTGTTCCCTTGAGCAACAACTTGCCCGTGAGTTGAGTCAACCCATTATTCTCGGCAGTTTCAACCAGGACGCCGCCTTTAAACACGGTGCGAAACTCGACAAAAGGAAGCCGGTGATCCGCTTTGACCACCAGGCGCAGACCGTTCGCCAGTTCGAACTTTTGGATGGGATGCTCGCGCGAGATTTCCGTGACGCTGGCGGATTTGGGGGCCGTCCCGGCCGGCAGCAATCCATACAGCGTCCGGTTCTCATTGATCAGATATTGCCGCGCGACACGCTGCAAATCGGCGGGCGTGACCCGTTTGACGGCGGCAAGGTAACGTTCAGAGAAATTGAGATCATTGGCAGCCAGCCAGCTTCCGCCGAGATCCTGCGCCTGGCCCTGCATCGTTTTGCGCGAAGACAGCGTCGCGGCGATGAATTGCTTCACGGCCTTGGTCAACTCTTCCGCCGCAACCGGGGCCGTTTTCATCTTCTCGATCTCGGCGAGCAATGCCTCGCGCGCGAACTGGAATTTATCCGCGTCGGCAAGTGCGCTGATGCCAAACAACCCGGGTGCGCCGGGGCTATACGTCCAGGCATCGACTGAGTGGACGAGGCCCTGAGCTTCGCGCACCTGTTGGTACAGACGTGAGCTGCGGCCATGCCCGAGCAGCACGGCCAATACATCCAGCACCGGGACATCCGGATGTCGCAATTCCGGGATGTGCCAGGCGAGGTGGAAATGGGCGAGTTCGATGGGCGCTTCTTCGATTATTTCGCGGGCTGCCGTTTGAACGGGTTCGGGTGGAAGCACCATTGGCGGCAGCGCGCGAGCGCGTGACTTCACGTAGCATTCGCGAATTTGCTTCACCACTTCTTCTTTCTTCACGTCGCCGACAACTACGTAAAAAACGTTATTGGGGGCGTATTTCTCCTGGTAGTACCCCAGAATGTCCGCTGCTTTTAGTTCCTGAAAAATGTCCGGGTAACCAATAACCGTGAAGCGATAAGGGCTTTTCGTGTAGGCCGTCTCGAATAAACGGCGGCTCGCCCGACGGTTGGGATCATCGATGTTCATGTCCATCTCGCGCACGATGACCTGCTTTTCCTTCTCCATTTCATCCGCCGGCAAGGTGGCGTGTTGCATGATATCGCACAGGATATCGATGGCGACGCGAGCCCCGGTATTTGGCACGTCGATGTGGTAGACCGTGCGGTCAAAGGAAGTATACGCGTTCATGTAGCCGCCGGCTTCCTGCACTTCCTGGTCGATGCGGCTGCCCGGACGCGTGGTGGTGCCTTTGAACAGCATGTGTTCCAACACGTGGGACAGGCCGGCGCCAAGCCACTTGCCTTCGTGGATGCTGCCGGCCATGCACCACGCCTGCGCCGAGACCACTGGCGCGCCGTGGTCCTCGCGCACGATGATGGTCAGGCCGTTTTCAAGCGTGGAAAGCTGCACACCGGCGGGCAGAGACGGGATTTCCGCGCTATTTTCCGAACCATTTTGATTCATTAATACTAACGAGCTCAAACTTCACCGGCTTTTTAGGACGCAACGTTCTCGGCGGCTTCGGAAAGCAATCATTCTGGGTTAATTGCCCGAAGAACTTGCCGGCTCAGAGCGGGCGGACTTGCGTTTGCTGCGCGGCAGGAATGGTTTGCGGAAGGCATCCTGAAAATCGTAGCCGCCGGCGAAATCGGCGCGGCTGTCTTTGTCAGTCTTAGCCAGGAGCCCTATCTCGACCATGTTAAAAACGATCTCGCCGAAATCTTCGCATTTGTGGACGCCCCATTCGGCGAGCACGGTGGCCGCCATCGGCCCGAACTGAGCCAATGCCAAGTCGCGGATGCCGACCAGCAGTTCCTGGCCACTGACATGGCGAACGCTGCCGCGCTTTTCCTTAACGACCGTTTTTTGGGTATGGTCGAGGGCTTCACGGACAAACAGGTAGGCTTCGCGATGATATCGCGGATCATTGTGCAGAATCAGCGCGAGGGCTTGGTCAAAGTTTACTTCTTGCATTATGGTTTTGCCGGTTCCACCGCTTGGGCCGGCGGATGGGCCGCGCGATACGTCTTCACGACCCAACCCGTTAGCAGCAATCCCAGGAGAACGCAGAGAACCATCTGCTCCTGCTTGGTCAAGCGGTTCACAGGCCAATGAGAGTACCACGGCCGAGGCCGGTCGACAACGGTAACCTGCAATCCGATAACCTTTAATCCAGCGAGGAACAGGCACGTGATCGTAGCGCAGGCCTCCGAGCCTGCCGTATCGCAGGCTTCCCAGCCTGCGAACGCTTGCACCTGACGCGGTGACCCATCCTCGCCGACTCGGAGGTCGGCGATACAGCAGGCTCGGAGGCCTGCGCTACACGGCAAGCGGCGCCGTCTTCGTGATAACATTTGGGAAAACGGCGACCTACGCGCCAACAACGATATTCACCATCTTTTTCGGCACAACGATGACCTTCTTCACGCTCTTGCCCGCGGTGAATGGCTGGACTTTCTCTGCTTTCAGGGCAGCGGCTTCGAGTTCCGCCTGACCGGCGCCGGCTGGTACTCGGATGACGTCTCTGAGCTTGCCGTTAACCTGCACTGGAATTTCGATCGTAGCTTCAACGAGCAAGGCAGCATCAAAGCCCGGCCACGGGGCATAAGCCAGGGTCGCGGAAACTTTCCCGATTCTGGCCTGAAGTTTTTGCCAAAGTTCTTCTGCTAAATGCGGAGCAAATGGTTGGAGGAGGATCAGAAACTCGCTCAGTAACGAGGCCGGCCGTGTGTCCCAGGTCATCGCCTCATTGATAAAAACCATCAGTGCCGAAATAGCGGTATTGAACCGAAGTCCATCCAGGTCTTCGGTAACCTTCTTGATGCACGCATGCAGCGTTTTGAGCTGTTCGGATGTGGGCGCAACATCCTTAATCGCGCCGTGGAGTTCAACCTCCTCCAGCAACTCGGCGCTGCGTTGGGGTTCGACGGTCGAGTTCTGTTCGAACTCGGTCTCACTTTTCTCATCTACGAACAACCGCCAGACGCGGCCCAGGAATCGATAGACACCTTCGACGCCCTTCGTGCTCCAGGGTTTCACCATCTCGAGCGGACCCATGAACATTTCGTAAAGCCGAAAGGCATCGGCGCCATATTCGGACAAAATGTCATCCGGGTTAATCACGTTGCCGCGCGACTTCGACATTTTTTGGCCATCTTCGCCAAGGATCAGCCCCTGGTTGACCAGCTTGTAAAAGGGTTCCGGGGTGGAAACATAACCGAGATCAAACAGGACCTTGTGCCAGAACCGCGCGTAAAGCAGGTGAAGCACCGCGTGCTCGGTGCCACCCACGTACAAGTCAACACCCGGAATGGTTTTCCGATTCGGCTGGTTGCCGGGAGTCGAATCGGTGCCCATCCAATATTTCTCGGCTCGCGCGGCGCAAAACGCCGATTGATTCTGCGGATCGAGATAACGCAGGTAATACCAGCAACTGCCTGCCCATTGCGGCATGGTATTAGTCTCGCGGGTCGAACCATCGGGAAGCTTCACCCAATCCTTGGCGCGAGCCAAAGGCGGCTGGCCGTCCGCGGTTGGTTTATAATCATCCAGCGCAGGCGGCATAACCGGAAGCGCGCATTCGGGCAGCGCCTCGTGATACGGTTTTCCGTCCGGACCCGCTTTCCAAATGATTGGGAACGGTTCGCCCCAATAACGCTGCCGGCTGAAAAGCCAGTCGCGCAGTTTGTAATTGATCGTTTTTTTGCCGAGCCGTTTGTTTTCCAGCCAGGCAGTAATCTTGCGCTTTGCTTCGGGAGTGGAGAGCCCGTTGAGCGAGATCTCCGCATTGCCAGAGTTTAGCGCCGTCCCATCGTCGACAAAGCCGCGCCAGTCCTGGTTGTCGGGCGGTTGCACAACCTGGACGATGGGCAAATTGAACTTGGTGGCGAACTCAAAGTCGCGCGTGTCGTGGCCGGGCACGGCCATAATCGCACCGGTACCGTAAGTGGCCAAAACATAGTCGGCGATCCATATGGGAATCTTTTGCTGGTTCACTGGATTCACCGCAAAGGCGCCGGTGAATACACCCGTCTTTTCCTTGGCGAGCTCGGTGCGTTCGAGGTCCGATTTCTTAGCGACTTCGGCCTTGTAGCTTTCTACCGCAGTTCGCTGCGCTGCCGTGGCGATTCGGTTGATGAGTTGGTGTTCCGGCGCCAACACCATGTACGTCGCACCGAAAAGCGTGTCGGGCCGGGTCGTAAACACGCGGATACTCTCATTTGTCCCGGCCGGGAGTTCGGCGAGCGCGAAATCGACTTCCGCGCCTTCGCTGCGCCCAATCCAGTTGCGCTGCATTTCCTTAAGTGAGTGGCTCCAGTCAATGGTTTCGAGATCCTGCAGCAAGCGCTCAGCATACGCGGTGATGCGAAGCATCCATTGGCGCATCGGCTTCCGTACCACCGGGAAGTCGCCCACTTCGCTTTTACCGTCGACCACTTCTTCGTTGGCCAGGACCGTGCCCAGTTGTTCGCACCACCAGACCGGCGCTTCGGTGACATACGCCAGGCGCCTGGCATCGAGATGAGCACGGCGTTGAGCATCCAATCCTTGTCCCTGCAATTCCTGGGGATAGCTAAGTTTTTCAATTGGCTCGGCCTTGTTGGTCGCCAGGTTGAACCAGGAATTGTAAAGCTTAAGAAAGATCCATTGGGTCCACTTGAAATATTCCGGGTCTGTCGTATCAACCTCCCGGGTCCAATCGTAGCTGAAGCCGAGCGATTGGATCTGGCGCTTGAAAGTGGCGACATTTTGCTCGGTGGTTTTGCGCGGATGCTGGCCGGTTTTGATGGCGTATTGTTCTGCGGGCAAACCAAAAGCGTCCCATCCCATAGGGTGCAGCACGTGAAGACCCTGGGACCGCTTGTAGCGCGCGAGGATGTCAGTGGCAGTATATCCTTCGGGATGGCCGACATGCAGACCGGCGCCGGAGGGATAAGGGAACATGTCGAGAATGTAAAATTTGGCGAGTTGCTCTGTCGGGATGCCCGCATGACGTTGCGCAAATGGGTGGTTTGCCGGGATGGGTTCGCCGGGATTCCAGGCGCGGAAAGTCTGTTGCTCTTCCCAGCGGCGTTGCCATTTGGGTTCAATCAGATGAAATGGATACTGTCGGCGCCCAGCCATAAGCCGCTGAATATTGCGCAAAGGGGAGATACGCACAATCCAGAACAGTGGCCTTCAAAACGGTCTCGAAGCGCAATTGCGATCAGAAGATTGTTTGGTATGTTCCGCGGGCTATGACTTTGTTGATTGCCACGCGTAATGCGCACAAGCTTGAAGAAATTCAAGCCATCCTCGGCGGGGGATTCAAGCTGACCACCTTGAACGAGTTTCCCGGCGCGCCGGAAGTCGTTGAAGATGCCGGCACCTTCGCCGGGAACGCCACGAAAAAGGCGACTGAACTCGCGAAATGGCTGGTAACAGGCTCGCGGTCTCAAGCCACGCCTCAGATCGACTATGTCCTGGCTGATGATTCGGGCCTGCAGGTGGACGCGCTGAACGGTGAGCCCGGCGTGCACTCGGCGCGGTTCTCAGCACTAGACACCGGTGCAAAAGGGAATGCATCAACCGCGGCCAACAATGCCAAGCTGCTGCGATTGCTGCAAGACGTGCCCACGGAGAAACGAACGGCGCGATTCCGTTGTTTGCTGGCATTGACCCCGGTTCTTGCACCGTCAAAATCGGGTAGCTCGCCTGTTTGTTCGGCAAACGAATACGAACTGCAAACGGAGCTGTTCGAAGGCGTCTGCGAGGGCCGATTGGTATGCGATCACCGCGGCAGCGGCGGCTTTGGTTATGATCCCCTATTCGTTCCTGAAGGGTTTGAGCAGACTTTCGGCGAATTGGGGGATGAGGTGAAGAACCGACTCAGTCATCGGGCGAGAGCGTTGACGAAATTGAAGGAGCGATTCAGAGACCAGGGCTCGACCGATTGAGGGCGTCGAGCACCAGCAACTGATCAGTTCGGCACTCGCAGCGTGCGCCGGAGCAGACCATTGCTGGCAATCATTCGGTAAGCGTACTCGCCGGGGATCGATTCGCGCCAGAACTCGCCGCCCGCACATTCAATGAGGAGACCGCCGGCGGCGATATCCCAAAGTCGGATGCCACGCTCAATATAAGCATCGAAGCGGCCCGAGGCCACATAGGCCAAGGCGAGGGCCGCGGCACCCATCATCCGGATCTTGCGTACGCGATGGACCAGCTTGTTGAAGTACGGAAGTGTGTCCTCCAGGCTCTCGCGACTCTTGGCGAACCCAATCGAAACGATGGATTCGGCCAGCTTGTGGTGCTTGCTGACGCGGATGATCCGGCCGTTCAGTCGGGCAGGTTGGCCGCGAACCGCCGTCCATAGCTCGTCGCAAAAGGGGTCATACACAATACCGACAAGCGTGTCATAGCCGTCCGAATACGTGCTGGCGGAGCGGTGGCCGGTACGTTGCTGGAGCGCGATCGAAACGCAAGCGTGCGGAATGCCGTAGGTAAAATTCACCGTGCCGTCGATCGGATCGACGACCCAGCGGCAGCTTGATTGAGGATCACCAGTAATGCCTTCCTCGCCGAGAAGCGCGGTTTGCGGGAACGCTGTAAGCAAGGTTTTCTCGATGAGCTTTTGCGAGCGAACATCCAGTTCGAGCTTGATGTCGTGCTGCGTCACCTCATTGGCCCGCTTGCTCTGATGCAGTTTGCGTCGCATCAGCGCGCCAACCGACCGCGCGGCTCGTGCCGCCGTTGCCGCCGCCCGATCCAAATTCAGCGTTTTCTGGTGTCCCTTTTTCACACGTTGCTGTTCTCAGGAAAATGAAGGTTTACTCAACCCTGCCCCGTGGCAGCTTTACTTCTTTGATCGTAAACTCGTAGGAATACTGGTCGAAGTAAATATTGTGGTTGCCCCATTCGAGTTCGCCTCGTTGGAAATCAACGTTGTCGGAGCGCATTGATTGTTTGGGCGGATTCAGGATTTGGCTGTGGTCGCTGTTGGCGATCATCCGGTATTGATCGAGACCGCCGAAATAAAAATCGCGCAGTTCACGGCGTTGGTCAGGCGAAAGGCTGGTGGCGTAGCGCGTCGCATAAATCCCCATGTAGGGATCGACCGGGACCCAGCCGTAGGGCGGCAGGTAAATCTCAGACCAGTCGTGGATGTCCTTATCGTCAGGAAAGGTGTTCCAGCCTGATTGCCACCGCGCCGGGATGCCGTTGAGACGGCAAAGAGCGATAAACAGCAGAGCTTCCTGCCCGCAATCGCCGTAGCCGCGGCTGCGGCAATAGTCGCTGATGTTGCGGATCGTGGAGTACTCGATGGCGAAGCTGTATTTAATATTCCCGGCGATCCAATCATAGATTTTCTTCGCCTTGATGCAGGCATTGGTTTCTTCGCCGATGATGGTTCCGGAAAGAGCCCGCAGCTCAGGGGTAAAGACCACATGGGGCGCTTCGCGCATGTATTCTGTGACGGTGGAGTCGTTGGGGTCAGGCGGCTTTACACGGGCCGGGTCCAGATCAAACCAAACGCCGTGCATGGTGTAGTCGAAATTGATTTTGAATTGGGTGGGCGCGTCCTTTTTGGCGGGCTGTTCGAGTTCGAGACTGCGCACAGGGCTGGTAGGATCATCGATATGCTTAACCGGCGGCGAGGCGCTGGTGAGTTCGAATCCACTTTGAAATGGGTATTCCCGAGGAATGGGGAGCCAGGCATGAATGATCTCGCCGGGAGGCGCAGCACTGGGCTTGGCGGTGACTTTCATGGTCACTTCGAAGCGCTTGGGTAGAACATAGGGCTTTTTCTCTGCGCGGGCCGCAGCCTGAATCGCTTGAACCGTTTCCCAGTGCTTTATTTCCGTGGGCGCCGTGTCTTTGGGCGGCAGCCGCCGCGGCCCAAGCTCAGGATAACGGAAGAAAAGATTGCTAACGCTCGACGACATGAAGAAGCGCTGGCCATCGATTTCGCGGCTATCAAACCGACCTTCGGCCACCCATTCTTCGAATTCCTGCTGCGTCAGGCCTTTGACCGCTTTCTTCAATGCGGCAAACAAGCTGTCCTTCGTGAAAGGGAAGTCCTTTTTGATGCGACCGAGGCGGTCCAACTCGAACTCCAACTGCTTGCGATTGGCGGGCGGAAGATCGGCTGCGTGAAGAGCAGTAGTCAATACCGCCGCCGCATCACTGAATCGGCCGCGCAGCTCAAAGTCATTGGCCCGTTCGAGCGCAGTGCTCTGGGCCAAGACACTCGAAACGAGAAGACAACTGCAAATTGCGGCAATGACTCTCGGTTTCATAAGCGAGCCCGAGGGTGGAGGTTTGGGGAGCCTAAATCAATCGTCCAATTGCAGTCAAAGGCGCGGCAGAACTTTCTAGCTTTGCACTTTGTTGGCTGCTTAGATTCAAGATCGTGACATCCCGGCAATGGATTGGCCTGAGCCTTGGTTTGTTATCCTCTCACCTTTGTCTGGGGGATGGATCGCACGTCACCATCAATTCGGATCAAGTACTGGTGATCGATGGCCAGAAGGTATTCCCGATTGGGTTCACCATGCCGCCGCCGCCGGACGGCATGACGCCCGAAGGCAAAAACGGCATCCAAGAGCTTGCCGACGCCGGTGCCAATTTCATGCGGACCGGCGCAACTTCCGATGGCTGGAACAATGCAGCCTTCGAACGCGAGCAGAAATACATGGATGCCGCAGTGCGATACGGGCTGCATTGTCTGCCATACCTCCGCGAGGCTGCCCGCGTGACGGCTGGCGTACGCGAGGCGAAGCTGCGGGAAATCGTGAACCGCTTCAAGAATCATCCCGGCCTGGGTGCCTGGAAAGGTGAAGATGAGCCGGAATGGGGCAAGGTGCCTTTGCCGCCATTAGTCGCTGCCCGTAAGCTGATTCAGGAGTTGGACCCAAATCATCCAATAGTGGTGATCCAGGCGCCGCGGGGCACGGCCGAATCGCTGCGCGAATACAATGTCACGGGCGATATTGTTGGGGCAGATGTTTATCCGATCAGCTATCCGCCTGGCATCCATTCGCAGCTCACAAACAAAGACATTAGCATGGTGGGGGACTACACTCGCAAGATGATGGAGGTTGCTGGCGGCAAAATGCCAGTCTGGATGGTATTGCAGATCTCCTGGAGCGGGGTGCTTAATCCGGGCAAAACGCTGCGGTTTCCAACCTTCCCCGAGGAACGGTTCATGACGTACGAAGCGATCATCAACGGCGCGCGCGGCCTGATTTACTTCGGGGGCAGCAATCTCAAAGCCATGCCGCCATCGGACCGGGAACTGGGCTGGAACTGGACTTTTTGGAACCGCGTGTTGCGGCGGGTGATTGAGGAAATCGGGACGAAAAGCCCGCTTTATCCTGCCTTGGTCACTGCGAACGCAAGCTATGCAATGGAAGTCACACGAGGCCAGGGGATGGAATTCTGCGCGCGCGAGACTGGCGGCGATTTTTTCCTCCTCGCGTGCAAACGCGAAGGACCGACTGAGAAAGTCGAATTCAGCGGTTTACCGGCGAGTGCGAAGACAGGCGAGGTGCTCTACGAATCGCCCCGGGCCGTTGAAGCCAAAGCAGGGAAACTGGAGGATTGGTTTGCGCCTTTTGAGGTGCATGTTTATCGATTCAAATTATGAATAATCCACGAAACGGAAGTTCACATGACGGCAATTCAATGCAAACTGGAGAGCCGCCGCCACGCTCTAAGTCTGGATCTCCGACGTCGCGGAGGGAGTTCATCCAACAGACGACGACATTAGCAGTCTGCGGCGCACTCCTGCCAATAGCGCTACGCGCGCCGGCAGCGGAAACCAAAAAATGCCTGGTCGGCTGTCGGGACCTGCATCTGAGGACCGCAGGTAAGCCGGACAGTTGGTCGTGTATGGAAGCGCTCGGAGCCGAGTGCACCGAAGTGGCGGTTGACGCAAAACTGAACTGCCTGAACCTGTTTCATCCGGAACGCAAGTACTCGGTAGCAACTGATGACGGTGTGCGCATGCTGGAGGCGGACCTTTCGACGCACACCCGAAAGATCAGCGCATTTATGATGTCCAACCGTTTCGATGAGCACCTCGACGAGGAACTGGCAGCAACGAAAGGACTGGTTAAAGCCGCGCAGCAACTGGGGGTGAAAGCGATCCGCATCGACGTCGTGCCGCGCGCGATTAAGAAGCAAGACTTCCTGCCGTTCGCCATCAACGCTTGCAAGCGCATGTGCGAGATCGTCGAAGGAACGCCCATCCGCTTTGGTGTCGAGAACCACAGCACGACGACCAACGATCCGGCCTTTCTTGAAAAGCTATTCGATGGCGTAGGATCGGAACATCTGGGCCTGACACTCGACATTGCGAACTTTTATTGGTGGGGTCATCCGCTGGAAGATCTCTATGGGATCTACGAAAAGTTTGCTCCGCGCGTTGTCCACACCCATTGCAAAAACATTCGCTACCCGGAAGAGAAGAGGAACATCCGGCGCGAAATGGGTTGGGAATATGCCAAGTACAATTGCCCGGTTTATGAAGGCGACATCGATTTCAAACGCGTGACGGACATTCTGCATCGGGCAAACTATACCGGTGATTTGTGCGTGGAAGACGAATCGCTGGGCAAATACGCGGAGTCAGAACGAGGCGAAATTGTGGGCAAAGAGATTGCCTTCCTGAAAAAGCTGGCCTAATCGCAACGGGACTGGCATGGTCATGGCGGCTGGGTCGCTCCTGCAAATTCCACAGCCGTACTATGAACTGGAAAGTTTTACCGATTCTATTAGTCACTTTGACCGCTGGTCTCACCAACTTCGCCCAAACCAGCACGCCGATGGGCAATTTCAACGAGTTCGCAGCGCTCGCGGCGAAGTTTAAAGCGGTCGTAACACTGCCGCATTTCGAGACCTCGACCAACGAAGTGCGCGACACCATCCGAAAAACCATCGCCAATGGAAACGCGGCGCTGGATCGAATCGCCGCCCTCGATCCGAAGAAGGTCACTTTCCGGAACACGGTGGTGGCTCTGGACGATGCGGGTTATGAGATCGGCGTTGTGGAGAATCGGCTGGGCCTGATGAAGGAAACGAGCACCAGCGCCGATATTCGTGATGCCGCGACTGAAGCAGTTAAGGCGTTGGATGAATGGACCGTGGGGTTGGATTATCGGGAAGATGTCTATCGCAATATCAAAGCGTTCGCGGACACAAAACCGAAGCTCAAAGCTGAAGACGCCAAGCTGCTGTTCGAGACCATGCGCGATTACCGGCGCGCCGGTTTGGACCTGCCCAAGGCCCAGCGCGACCAGGTCGAGCAGATGCGCAAGGATCTTTCAAGTCTGACGACCGACTTCGAGTCCAACGTGACCAAGGCCAAGAAACCGATGAAATTTACCGCCGCGGAACTGGACGGAGTGCCATCGAGTTTCCTCGAACAAACGAAAACCGGCCCGGACGAATATACCGTGCTGGCTAATGTTACCTGGCAGTACGTGATGGTGATGGAGAATGCGAAGCGCGAGGACGTCCGCAAGCGATTGCTGATCGAGCGCGATAACCTGGCAAAGGAAGAGAACATTCCCATCCTGGAAAAGGCGCTGTGTTTGCGCGACGACATCGCCCACAAGCTGGGATACTCCTCATGGGCCGATTACCAGACCGAAGTCAAAATGGTCAAGAACGCCAAGACGGCGATTGATTTCCTGGACCGTCTCAAGACCGGCTTGCAGCCGAAATTTGATTCCGAGCTGAACGAGTTTCGTCAGCTCAAGGTAAAAGAAACCGGTGATGCGAAAGCGCAAATTCATGTCTGGGACTGGCGCTATTACAACAACCAGTTGAAGAAGCAGAAATATGATGTGGATGCGGAGCAACTGCGGGTTTATTTCCCGTACCAGCGCGTGCTCGACGGGATGTTCCGGATTTATCAAAGCATATTCGGTCTAAAATTCGAGCGCGTCGAAGCGCCGTACAAGTGGGTAGGAGACTTGCAACTCTACGCGGTATCCGATGCTAAAACCGACGAGCCGATGGGATTGTTCTATCTGGACATGTATCCACGCGAAGGCAAGTACAACCACTTCGCGCAGTTTTCTATTATCGAGGGCAAGTTGCTTCCCGACGGAAAATACCAACGCCCCGTCTGCTCGCTGGTGTGCAATTTCCCGGCGCCATCCAAGGATCGGCCATCGTTGCTTTCGCATTACGAGGTCGAGACGCTGTTCCACGAGTTCGGCCACGCTATGCACTCACTTTTGACAAGGGCCAAATACGGGCGGTTCTCGGGCACGCATGTGCCGGGTGATTTCGTGGAAGCGCCGTCGCAAATGCTCGAGAACTGGGTTTGGGACAAGAAAGTGCTCGACAGTTTTGCGGCCGATTACCGCGACCCTTCAAAGAAGATCCCGGCAGACATCCTGGCCAAACTCAAACAGGCGCGGCTGGCCACCGAGGGCACCTATTATCGGCGCCAACTCTCATTTGCGGAGCTCGATATGGCGCTGCACACGCAGATTCATGACCGCAACGCGAAGGAAACCCTGCCGCTCTCAAACCGCGTGCTCAGCGAGGTGTTTCTGCCACGAGTGCCGGGAACGGCATTTGTTGCCTATTTTGGGCACATCATGGGCGGCTATGATGCGGGCTATTATGGCTACGCATGGGCGGATTCGATCGCCGCCGATATGGCGACGGTGTTTGAGAAAGCCCCCAATGGATACTTCGACCAGAACATTGGGCATCGACTGCGGAAGGAGATCTACGAGGTAGGGGACTCGCGTGATGAAAATATTTCGGTCGAAGAATTCCTCGGACGCAAGCCATCACTCGAGCCGTTCCTGAAGAAGCTTGGAATCGAACAAGTCCGGAGCAAGTAAGCGCACGAGCGGCGGTCAGCAGCCGCCCGGCGAAGATCGATTCAGGGTCGGCCCCGGTGGCCTCACCGGTGTCCGCCGCCATGACCACCGCTAAAGCCTCCACCTCCTCGGAATCCACCCCCGCCGTGGAATCCACCGCTAAATCCGCCGCCTCCGTGAGCCCCGCCGCCGCCCTGGAAACCGCCGGTGCGGAATCCTCCGGTGCTCATCGCGAAACCGGCTGAATGACCACCAAAACCGTGTGACGGGGCAAAGCCGGAATGCGGGGCGACCGATCGGCTGGCAAAGTTGTGGGCGGGCGCAAAGGCAAAATTGTGATTTGGACCGCCGAAGCCGCCGTGCGCAAAAGTGCCCGGCGCATTATGGAACCCGCCGTGAGCGCCAAAGTGTCCGCCATGGCCACCGTGTCCCCAATAGGGATACCAATGACCGTGATAATAATAACAGTTACCTCCGTAATAGCCGTAACCATAGGGATAATAAGAGGAGAAGCCAAAGTACGGATAGGAATAATAGCTATACGGATAATAGCCTGAGTAAGGGTAGTAGTTAGGATAAGCGTAATCCGTGTAGGGGATCGTCGTGTAATCGGGCCCGTAGTTCGGCTGTGCAGGATAAGGGGCGACGGCTTGCGGGTAGGTTGGCTGCGTTGCAGGGTACGCCGGTTGCGCCGCAGCATTCGGATAAGGCTGAACCGTCTGACGCATCTGCGCATTTAACTCTCCGGTTCGTTCGAGCATTGTCGCCAGCAAATCGTCAGGCACACCCTGGTCTTTCAGCGCAATAATCTGGCTCGCGGTCAAGTTGAAGGTGGTGGCGGAATTCTTGATATAAGCCCGGATTACGTCCGGAGCGACTTTGGCCTGCACCAGCCGCAAGACTTCATGCACGCCCGGCGACATAATGGTTCCAGAACTCGTGTCCGGCGGCGGGGCGCCCAGCGGCGCTACGACATCACCCGTTGTGGATAATGCCAGGACATTGAAAGTTGTGACCGGGAAAAGCGCGAGCAAAGTTAGACAGCACACGGCTCGGACTTTGCGATTTGGAAAGCAGAACGAAGTTTTCATAACTGCCATGGACGTACGTTACAGTACCATTATCCTTTTAGCATGGTTGTCAAGGGTTTCCGCCACCTGCAGATGTCCCTTGCTCTGCTTTTTGGGCGTGACTCCGGATGGGGAATTTAATAAAAAAGGTATTGGTCGAATCAGACAGGTTTGATCAGAAGAACAGTAGTAAGATGTACAAACGAAATATCAAGGTATCAGACGGTGGGTCAGGGTTCCTGGATTTAGACCTTGAGTTCGAAGGGCAGCGGGCATTTGTAGTGTGGGACGCAATCTCAGTTGGGACCTTTATGCTTAAGGCCCGAGTTGAGATTGATCCTGCTCTGCTGCAGAAGAGCTCGGGGAAGGACTTCGTCTATCGCGGGCAATTGATCCTGCCCCGACCCGAGAACAACTAAGTCTGCGGGCGTTAGCTCTCGAGAAACCTTAACCAGAAGCAGCCGGGGCAGACTGCTCACGCGCTGAAGCCGATGAGTTTTGCCGCCGTGGGTCCCACTCTTCGAACGCACATTCCGGCCGCGGCGAGCCGGAACGTTCGCCCGCTCATCACCCAACTGGATCAACCTCTGTACACAATCATGACCCCGAACTCGGTCATTAGCTTCTGCGTTCCAATATCAAGGAAGGTGTAGGTAATCGGGGTCAGACTGACGACATTGCTTTCGCCCACCCGGTTTAGGAAATTCGAAACGACCTCGTCGAACTTATCGTGTCCCACCTCGATGCAGTCCGTGTGCCGGATGGTTTTGACACGCATCTTTTTGTCAGTGTCCTTGGCGGCGACCTCCAGAGGGGCGAGCGGTTTGGCGATCAAGCTCTCAGCAGCTTTGTTGCTGGGGACCTTCAGGTGCAACTCGACCTTGGCGGCAGCCGAGGAGGAAATCGGGTTGACCGGGAGACCCTCGATACGAACCGGGGGCGAGTCGTTCTGAACACCGGGACGCGGTACCACGTTGTTGGATTCCGGAATGACGATGCTTTCGCCACAAGCAGGGCAGTTGATGGATTCCCCCGCGCCTGAGCTGTCCACCGCCAATTCCTGATCGCACTTCGGACAGTTAAAGATCACATCCATAAGCGGCCTTTCGATTGACTGACAGTGAGAACAGAATAAGTGCTGGTTTTAAAAAAGGCGAGGAAAAAAACCATAGCGAAGAAAAAGGGAAATATTAACCGCCCCAGGTGCTGAGCATCGCCCTCGGTCCCATCCTGCTACTCGTAGGTTTTTGAGAGCTGCTTGATGCGAGGCCAGACCGGCGATGTGGAGGAAGTGCGCGCTTTGACCTCGGCAAATACACGTTTGGCTTCAGCCGGGCTTTCACGCGAGAGCAGGAGGCAATAATCCAATTCGATCCAGGCTTTGCGGGGGTCCTGGATGGCCGGCCCGTACCGCTTCAACCAATTGCGCAACCCTGCGGCGCCTTGAGCTTCAGCAGCATGTAAGCTGGTTTCGAGCTGGGCGGTGGCCTGAGGCGGGAAACCGGGAAGCTGATCGCCCGCGATCACCGCCGACGCGGCCTGTTTCTTTTCAGTTTCCTGCTCGTTTTTTACTCTTTCCCAATAAAAAAACAGTTCCCAGCCGCCCCATAAGACAGCGAGAACGATCACGGCCGCAATCAGCTTGGTCGTCATGACTCTTCGATGCGTTCGATGCGCGCGCCCAACTGCCGTAGTTTTTCGTCGATTTGTTCGTACCCGCGATCGATGTGATACACCCGATTAACCTGCGTCGTGCCGCGAGCGGCGAGACCGGCGAGCACCAGCGCGGCCGAGGCGCGAAGATCGCTCGCCATAACCGGCGCGCCGCTCAAAGGTTTGCCGCCTTTGACAATTGCGCTGGGTCCTTCGATTTCAATGTCCGCCCCAAGCCGGGACAATTCGCTCACATGCATGAAGCGCGATTCGAAAATGCGTTCGGTAATGATGCTGATGCCGGGTGTTACGGCCATTAGCGTCATCATTTGCGCCTGGGCATCCGTGGGAAACCCGGAATAGGGCAGGGTGGTAATATCGACCGGTTTGAGACGTCCGCCCCGGCGCACCCTAAGGCCGGAACCGTTTCGCTCAATTTTAGCGCCGGCATCGGATAATTTATCGAGCACGGCATGCATATGGTCGGCTCGGGCGCCGCGGAGCTGCACTTCGCCGTTAGTGACCGCCGCGGCAATGGCGTAAGTAGCGGCTTCGATGCGATCGGGGATGACCTCGTGCTCGGTACCGTGCAATTTCTTGACTCCGGCGATTGTAATGGTCGGGCTTCCGGCGCCGGAAATCTTCGCGCCCATTGCGTTCAGGAACGTGGCCAGATCCACTACCTCCGGCTCGCACGCGGCGCTTTCAATGATTGTGACGCCTTCCGCGAGTGTGGCGGCCATCATGACATTGGCGGTGCCCAGCACTGTGGAACCGGCACGGCCGCCAAGGAACATCGGAGCGCCGATCAATCTTTTCGCGCTGGCGTGCACGTAGCCGCCGTCAATGACCACTTTAGCTCCAAGCGCCTCAAAACCTTTAAGATGAAGATTGATCGGCCGGGCGCCGATTATGCAACCACCCGGCAACGAAACGGCGGCCTTATGCAGGCGCGCCAGCAGCGGGCCCATAATGCAAATCGAGCCCCGCATCTTGCGAATCAGATCGTACTCGCCCGTGCCTTTGATCTGCCGCGCCTGGACGCGCACCGTCCCGTTCTCGAACCGCACGGAAGCGCCCAGCCAGGTAAGGATCTGGCCCATGAAGCGCACGTCGCTCAGATTGGGCACACGGCGAATGACACACGGCTCGGTCGTGAGCAGCGTGGCCGCCAGGATAGGCAGTACAGCGTTTTTCGCTCCGCTGATGGCAACCTCACCGTGCAGCGGGACGCCGCCTTTAATTAGCAGACTATCCATGAGCAGCTATTAGAACTCTCGGGCGCTGATTGTAATCATCGATGACGCGCTCGACAATCCAGTTTTGCTGTTCGAACAAATTCCGCAGCGCGGACGCCTGGCTATCGCCGATTTCGAGCATGATTTTGCCCCCGGCTCGGAGCAACGCAGCCGCGCCTGTGGCGAACCGCCGATAAAAATCCAATCCATCAGTGCCACCATCCAACGCCTGGCGCGGCTCATAATCGCGCACCTCGGGCTGTAACGTGGCAATTTCTGCCGTGGGAATGTAAGGCGGATTACTCACCAGGAGATCGAACTGAAATTTGTCTGGCAGCATCTCAAGGGTATTTGCCTGGATGAAACTGATTCGTTCGGCGACGCCATTGCCAGCCGCATTTTGTCGAGCCAGGTCGAGGGCATCGGGCGAAACATCGAGAGCCGTAACGCGGCACGCCTCGCACTTTACGGCCAGCGCTACCGCCAGGCAGCCGCTACCGGTCCCATAATCCAGGGCCAATACTGGCCTCGAGTCGCGCGCGGAAGCCTCGATCAGAAATTTCCAGGCGTTTTCCGCGAGCAATTCGGTTTCCGGCCGCGGCACCAGCACATGCCGATTCACGGCAATCTCCAACCCGCAGAACGACGTCGAACCAATGATCTGCTGCAGTGGCTCGCGCTGGCCGCGGCGCCTTACGAATTCACGAAAAGTGTCCTCTTCCGCCGCTATTAACGCGCGTTCGAAATTGAGGTACAACTGCATCCGCGGCAGCTTCAGCACCTCTGCTAAAAGCAACTCGGCTTGCAAGCGAGCGGAGTCGACGCCTTTTTTTTGCAGGAACTCGGCGCTCCGTCGGATCACTTCCAGCACAGTCACGGCGACAATCTAAAACGCTCGCCTGGCGTGCAAAGCGAAAAGAATGCTGAACGAGCTGAGGACGGGCAGTCTAATCTGTGAAAGACCCGGTTTTGCGACGCCTTGGCGCAAGTCCAACTTGGCCTTGAACTGGGGAGCTCACGCTCCTATTGTCGGGCCATGAAACGGATTTCATTAGTATTGACGGCGTTGGCGCTGTGTTGCGGGCCGAACCTGCGCGCTCAGGACGCCGCCACCGAAGAGCGGCTCAACAAACTGACCGGGCAAATTGACGACTTGCGCGCCGGCCAGGAATCGCTGCGAAAGCAAATCGACAGCTTGATGCGCGAGATCTCGAATCTGCGCGATCAGGCTTCCAAACCCACTGCCACCTACGCCAGCCCCGACGACCTGAAACGCGTGGCCGATGCTGTGAAAGAAGTGGATCGAAAGCGACTCGAGGATTACGACAAGATCCGAACCGAGTTGGTTAGCCTGCGCAAACAACTCTTGGCGCCGCTCCCCCCGACCCACAAAACCATTGCCAACGGTTCCACGACTTCGAACACCTCCAGCATTGACGATAAGCCGGCCAAGCCGGAAAAAGGGTTCGAATACGAAGTGCAGAGCGGTGACACGCTTTCAACAATTGTTCAGGCTTATCGTGAGAAGAATATAAAAGTCAGCACCGATCAAATCCTCAAAGCCAACCCGGGACTCAAGCCGGAGAAACTGCGCGTCGGGCAGAAGCTCTGGATTCCGGCGCCATCGCAGACTTGAGCAGTCCCGTCGTTTGGCCTAAGTCTCTATTTCAACAAAGGCAACGCAGAATTGGTGACGATTCGCCAGTCAGACGGCTCGAGTGTGAACGCTCTTTCAAACCTCAAGTGCAGAATGGTAGCCCGTGATGCTTTGCGAAGCAGCGCTGCTTTCTGGCGGCCCTTTTTATTGCTGGCTGCTTTGGCAGTCGCGAGTGCTGCCGCACAGGAAAGATCAGTTACATTTCCGTATCACTCGATATCTCTTGCCGGTGACCGCACCGTCCGCGTTTACCTTCCGCCTTCCTATTACGAGTCTACGCAAAAGCACTATCCCGTGCTTTATGTCCATGACGGTCAAAATGTTTTCAGCTCGGCGGGGACGAACGTTGCGTTTGGTTGGGGCAATTGGGAATTGGATCTGACCGCAGATAAATTCAGCCGCGCCGGACAAATGAGGGAAATCATCCTCGTGGCGGTAGACAATAGCCCGGCGCGATATCAGGAATACGGCGGCATTGCGCGGCTGCAGCAACCTGAGCAACAGACCGCATTTTCCAACTACTGTAACTTTTTGATAAAGGAGTTGAAGCCTCGAATCGACTCGCAATATCGCACTCAACGTGGAGCTGCTGACACCGGCGTGCTTGGCTCGTCAATGGGAGGCATTTGCAGTTTTCGGCTTGCTTGGGAACACCCGGAAATCTTTGGCCTTGCCGCCAGCCTCTCCGGCGCGTTCCAAGTCGAAACTAATTTGCTCGTGGATGTCCTGCGCCCATATCAAGGCCGGCCTAAGCCGATACGATTTTATTTCGATTCCGGCGTTGTGGATTTCATGGGTGGCGACGACGGCCGGGAGCAAACACAAGTCGTCGTTGAACAACTGCGCCGCATTGGCTGGGACAGCAATTTAATGCACTATATCGATGCCAAACCACTCACGCCGGCCGAATTGGAACACAGCGGCCTGCGGCGCGACAAATGGCCCGAAGCCCAGAAAAGCCAGCACAACGAATTTTATTGGCGATTGCGGGCAAGACGCGCGCTCACGTTTTTGTTCCCGCCTTTACAAACATAGGAGATCCAATGCCCCCGGATGCAACACAAGTCGTGCCGACTCGTGCAGGCTACGATCGTTGGGCGAAAATCTACGACACGGAGGACAACCCGCTGGTGCGGCTTGAAGAGGAGCATATCACCGCGCTCATTGGAGATGTCAGAGGACTTAGCGTAGTCGATCTGGGTTGCGGCACGGGGCGTCACGCGCTACGTCTGGCAGAGGCCGGAGCAAACGTGACCGCGGTTGACTTTTCGCAAGAAATGTTGGCCCGTGCCCGGGCCAAACCCGGGGCTCAAGCCATCCATTTCGTTCAGCGTGATCTGGGGGAACCGCTGTCGTTGCCTGCCGCGACTTTCGATATTGTTCTCTGCTCGTTGGTGCTGGATCACATTCCGAATTTGAGCACCTTTTTCGCCGAAATGCTCCGTCTTTGTCGGCCTGGCGGAGCGGTCATCATTTCGGTCATGCATCCGGCGATGCTGCTGAAAGGCGTGCAGGCTCGATTTATCGAACCGGAAACAGGAGACCGGGTTGGGCCGGCTAGTTATCCTCACCAGATTTCTGATTACTTAATGGCGGCGGTGCGCGCGGGATTGGTCCTCGACGTTGTGAGCGAATCCAGCGTAGACACCCACTTGGCCGAGCAATCGCCCCGGGCCCGCCGCTATATAGGTTGGCCGCTGTTGCTTCTAATTCGACTCCTTAGGCCAAAATCCCGGTGAATCCCCTGGGTCAAATCCAGAACTGTCCTGTATTGAGGCACCACCACACGTATGGCACGTTGCATGGCCGTGAGAACTGATCGGCATACAATTTTGACTAACACCTGGAGGACACTGTGAGGGTGTTGCTGCGTAATATACGCACGGGTTTTTATTATTGCGGCGGCCGTGAATGGACTTCCGACCGCAAGCACGCGCTCGATTTGGAACGTACGGAAGACGCTTTGAAGTTAGCCGCGCAGTTTCGCCTCGAAGCAGCCGAGGTAGTCCTGGCCTTTTCCGATCCACAGGACGATCTCACGCTCCCCTGCGGCGGGCCCTGGTGGCAGAACTGATCAAAGTCCAAGCGAAACGTGTTTTGTTTCCAGGAAAGCCTCGAGGCCTTCGCTGCCTAATTCCCGGCCCCAGCCGCTTTGCTTCACCCCGCCAAACGGCGCATTACTCGTCGTCGGTAGCCCGTCATTGATGCCCACCATGCCGGCCTCGAGATTTTCCGCTAGTCGGAACACCCGGCCCACATCGCGTGTGAACGCATAAGCGCTCAGGCCGAACGGAGTTTGGTTCGCGAGCCGAATGGCCTCTTCCTCAGTTTCGAAGGCGCTTACCGGCGCCACGGGGGCGAAGATTTCATCATGCATGCATAACCCGTCTCCCGGCACGTCCGCCAGAACCGTCGGCTCGAGGTAATACCCTTTTTGTTCAAGGCGGCGGCCGCCACACAGAACTCGCGCGCCTCGAGTTCGCGCATCCTCGATCAATTTTAACGCGTGCTTCAAAGCAGCCTCGTCGATCACCGGGCCAATTTCAACATTCGGCTCCGTAGCCTCGCCGACTTTGAATGATTTCACGCGTTCAACGAATGCTTCCAGAAACCGCTCATAGACCGGGCGCTGCACATAAAGCCGATTGGCCCCGATGCACGATTGCCCGGTGTTGCGCATTTTTGCCAACAACGCCCCTTCCACAGCAGCCTTCATATCAGCGTCAGCGAATACCAGCACCGGCGCGTTGCCGCCCAACTCGAGCGACAGCGGTTTGATCGCCGACGCCGCACCGCGAATTAAGACGCGGCCGACTTCTGTCGAGCCGGTGAAGGTTACCTTCCGGCAAAGCGAATTGGTCAGGAATTCCTGGCCGAACTCATCGGAAGGACCGCAAACGATCTGGAGAACGCCTTTGGGCAACTGTGCGGCCTGGGCGCACTCGGCAAATGCAATGCAACTGAGCGGTGTCTGTCGGGCCGGCTTGAGCACGACCGTACATCCGACAGCCAGCGCCGGTGCCAGCTTGCGAACCGCGAGCACCAGCGGAAAGTTCCACGGGCCGATGGCACCCACCACGCCAATGGGTGTCTTGAACACGAGGTTGCGCTTGCCGTCGGTTTGGTGCGGGATAATCCGCCCGTAAGCGCGTCGTCCTTCCTCCGCAAACCATTGCAAATGGTCGATGGACATGCCCACCTCTCCGAGGCTTTGCGGCAGCGGCTTGCCATTTTCCAAGCTGATTAGCCGGGCAATTTCGTCGCGACGCCGCTCCAGCTCGGCTGCCATTCGCCGCAGGTATTCGCCGCGCGCCTTGGCGGTCAACTGGCGCCACGGCCCGAACGCTGTGTGAGCATCGGTCAGCGCTTGCGCGAGGCGTTTGCGATCGATGGTTGAGATCTTCGCGCACGGCTCGCCGGTGGCTGGATTGATGATGTTCCAGGCCGGCTCACTCGTAACAAATTCTCCATTCAGGAAAAGCGGATACGTTTTCATATGACCAAATCAATTGTCGGAGCCGATGTGAGGGTGTGCTGCCCAAACACATTCTCGGTGTCATTAACACCCCGCTTCAGCGGGGTGAATAGGGGCCAAGGTGGAGAAGCAACCGTTTCAACGGTTTTTGCCACAGTTAACCCGTTAAAACGGTTACCGACTCCTCGCGGCGCATTCCCCACCTCGCTGAAGCGAGGTGTTAGTGAGAGCACATGCGATTTGGGCAACACGCCCGTCAGGAGGCTCTGATCCATTCTTAACTGTAGCAGCAAATCCTGCTTACTTGTTAGGGATCTTTGCCCAATCGCTTAGGAACTGACCCAGGACAACATCCGTAAGCGGGTGTTGATAAAGCTGCTGAAGAATGTCGAAGCTCATGGTCATAACGTCCGAGCCGGCCATGGCCGCTTCCAAAACATGCAACGGGTGACGCGCAGCCGCCGTGATGATCTGCGTGGTGAACCCGTAATTTCGATAGATGGTTTTGATTTGGCGCACCAGTTCCATCCCGTCGTGCCCCACCGCGTCCAAACGACCTACGAACGGACTGATATAGGTCGCCCCTACCTTGGCGGCCAGCAGCGCCTGTAGCGCGGAGAACGTTACTGTCACGTTCGTCTTGTAACCTTCGGCCGCCAGCACCTTCACCGCTTTCAGCCCCTCTTTGATGATGGGCACTTTAATAACCACGTTCTTGTGAATCTTTGCCAGCTTACGGCCTTCTTTCACAATTGCATCAGCCTCAAGTGATACTGTTTCAAGGCTGATGGGGCCATCCACAATGTCGCAAATCTCGCGGTAGATGTCGGATGGCTTCCGTCCGGCTTTGGCTACGTGGGAGGGGTTTGTGGTAACGCCGTCGATGATGCCCCAGCTCCAGGCTTCTCGGATTTGTGCAACATCGGCCGTATCAATAAACAATTTCATAAAGTGTGTTTTACTGTGGTATTTCGCTGTAAATGTCAAACCCACACGGAAACGCTCGCGCGCATGCTTCCCACATGCTTCTCACTTTCCGATTGACACCCCCGTAGGCTCGGCGGCTATGCTGGCCCTAATGCTTGGCACCTCTTTGGCAACAGGCAGTTTAACTAAAGCGCAGCCGGGTAACTGGTTCCGACCGCACCCCAAAGGTCGGCCCCACCACCTTGAAACCCGCAGCGTAACTCCCTAAAACCAGATCCCCGAATTATGAGTGACCCAAACCTGCAATCGGTCGGCCAGCTCCCGTCTTACATTACCAGCGCCACGCCCAACCCGACATCAAACCGGGCGCCCTGGTATAAAAACACAGCGCCAACCTACGCCGGCATATTCCTCTGGTTCGTCTTTTGGCAGGACGCCGTGAACGCTCCCAATGCAGGCGGGATGCTCTCGCAAGGCCTCGGCTGGGCGTTACTTAGCCTGGTTTTAGCGGCGCTGGTGTGTCATTTCTTGTTCTACCTTATTCCGGGACTGTTCGGCATGAAGACCGGACTTCCTCTTTATATTGTGGGCACTTCCACCTTCGGAGCGCAGGGCGGATTCCTGATGCCAGGTTTTCTTATGGGTTTGTTGCAGTTCGGTTGGCTTGGCGTGAACACCTATTTTTCCGCTTTGGCGCTTGCCCAGGTCCTGCCCATTCCACCGAATATCATCATGATCGTCTGGGGCATTCTGGCGGCGTTTGTGGGCTTGAAAGGCATCCAATATGTCGCGAAGGTCGCGACTTATCTGCCGCTGATTCCTTTGGCAATTCTCCTCATCCTGCTTGCCAAGACTGCGGGCGGTCTGGGCAGTTTCGACGCCCAGAAACTTGTCGACCTTCATAAAACCATTAGCCCTCAAGTGCCGGATCCTCTAAGTGCATTTGGTGTGCTTGCGTTCATGATGACCTTCGTTGTGGGCTTTTTTGCAACGGCGGGCGCTGCGGGCGTTGATTTTGGGACCAACAGCCGTGACAAGAAGGATGTAAGTTTAGGTGGGATAGTTGGTGTGGCCATCGCCATCATCGTAACGGCAGGAATTTCAGCGCTCGTTGTTGCCGGCACTTACGGTTCAACCGAACTTAATGCGGCTGCAGTAGCCGCCGCCAAGGATGCTGCCGCTAAATCTACTCCCCCGGGGAGCGCGAGTTTAATCCTGCAAAGCCCTGGTCTGATTCCTATTATCATGGGTAAGAGCGCGGGCTTAATCATGTTCCTGCTGGCTATCGCCGCATTTCCGCCGGCCTGTTTCTCATCTTTTATCGCCGCCAACAGCTTCAAAACGACTTTGCCCAAAGTAAACCCGTTCATTTCGGTCGGTATCGGCGCTGCAATCAGTATTCTCCTCGCGATTACCGGCAAGGCCGGCCAGGCTATTATCGTCTTTCAAATCATTGGAGCATCCTTTGGCCCCGTCTGTGGCGCCATGTTGATCGATTACCTTCTTTCGGGGGGCACTTGGACGGGCCCCCGAGCCGGCTTCAATCCCGCGGGCTGGATTGCGTGGCTCGCCGGATTTGCAGTCGGCATTCTGCCGATTCTTAAAATCTACCCGGTACCCGCTGCACCCGTGGCGGCGTTCATCGTCGGCGCTGTTGTTTATTTTGTGTGCGCCAAAATCGGCCTGCAATCACAAGTCCTTTCGCTGCCGGCCAAAGCTGCTGCACCCAGTGCGCCGGAGGCAACCGCTGCAAAATAACAGGTTTAGGAAGCTCGATTTCCATCCACAAGTTGAGGTGGATCTTAGCGGGGCTGCCGGCTGTCACGCCGGGTAAAGATGCGCGCCCTGGTTGAAGATTTTTTGCAGCACCTGCGTCACGAACGCGGTCAGGCCGAGCACACCCAGCGCACCTACGCCGCGCTCCTCGAGAAATTCGTCACCTGGGCCGAAAAAGAAGCCCTGCACGCCTGGCCCCAGATCGAGCTTCGGCACCTGATGTCATTTCTCCAGCACGAGCGCGAGCGCGCCCTGGCCAACGCCCCTGAAAACTCTCCGAAGCGCCTCAGTAGCGAGAGCGTTTATCTCGAAATCGCCGCTCTCCGCGCTTTCTATCGGTTCGCCGAAAATGAAAAACTGCTGCCCGTTAACATCGCCGAAAACCTATCGCTGCCCCGGCGCTGGCAGCGGCTGCCAAAGGCGCTCACCAGCCAGGAGATTGAGAAGCTGCTCACCCCGATTTCTCCGGAGACGCCACAAAGCCTATGTGACCAGGCCATCCTCGAGTTGGCCTACGCTTCCGGTTTGCGCCTGGCCGAGCTGCGCACGGTGCGACTCGAACAACTTCACCTCGACGCCGGTTTCATCAACGTCATCGGCAAAGGTAACAAGGAACGCGTCGTTCCGCTCGGCCGCAAAGCCGTGGCGGCGCTGCAGAGATATCTGGACGCCGGACGGCCTAAACTGGTCACACCGCGTTCTCCTGCTTCGGTGTTCATAACCAAACGCGGCACGCCCTTCGCCCAAGTCACCATGTGGCTGCGGATCAAACACCGGGCACGGCATGCCGGTGTCGAGCGCAACCTCACCCCGCACATGCTGCGGCACAGTTTTGCCACGCACTTGCTCGAGCACGGCGCCGATTTGCGTGTCATCCAGGAACTGCTTGGCCACGCCAACATCAGCACCACCGAGGTCTACACCCATGTCGCCGGCAACCGACTGCGCGACATCCATCGACGCTTTCATCCGCGGCCATGATCCTTCGCGGTGAGGACGCCGTTCTTGACGTCCCACTCGTGCCTCTTGGTAAGGACGCCGTCCTCGGCGTCCCAGACCCGATCGAGCTCAATGCTCAGGTCCCCAATACCTCCAATTCACTTGCGGAAAAATATTATCCTGCCGCTCAATCTCCCCTAACCGTTGTTCGTCAATCGTCCCTTCCTTCAGTTGCCCATACAGCTCGGTAAACCGCAGCAAATGCGTCGTCACCCGCTGCCGCGCATATTCGGGGCTCGTCCCTGTCCGCAGGATGAACGGCCAATCGCTCGCCTGCGCCAGCAATAGCTCCCGCGCCGCCTGCCTTAACGCCCGTTCTATCGGAGCCGACGTCTTTGTAGGGGCCGACATGAGGCCTTCCTGAATTGTAGGAGCCGACGTAAGGAGGCTCTGATCTCCTTTTTCCGCCACCTTCTCTTCCTCTCCTCTCCGCTCACCTTCGCCACACATCCGGGCCAATTCACTCATCCGTTCCTGGGCCACCTGTCGATGCGAATAAATCCACGCGTTTTTTTCATTGATCCAAACCCGAAGATACCCGCCGTCACCCCAACTCGATGCGGCAGGTTGCGCGGCCTGTTGGGTGGGCTGCATGCGGAGGTAGTCTTCAGGCGTCGTCAAAACGAACTCGTTTTGGTCGCAGCACGCCTTGCGCACAAAGAAGTCCAGAAACTCGGGTCCTTCGTACCACCAATGACCAAACAATTCGGCGTCATAAGGCGCCAGCGCCAGCGGCGCGCGCCCCAGCGTCTCACCGAGACCCCGCATCTGGGCTATGCGCGCCTGAAGGAAATGGCCGGCATGCTCGTCCGCTGCGCGCCGGGCCGCTTCCGGCTCATAAACCTCCTTGGCAGAATTGGCGCCAGTGATCCGGTAATACTTCAGTCCAGTAAACCCACGCCCCGGTGCCAGCAAATACGGCTTCAAATAATCCAGGTCGAGATCGAAACCGATGTCCCGATAAAAATCGCGATATCGCGGGTCGCCCGGGTAACCTTCGTTCCGACTCCAGACCTGGTTGGCCGAAGCGCGATCCCGGCCAAACGCCGCCAATCCTGCCGGCGTGATGATTGGCGCAAAAACCCCATAACGCGGGCGCGGTTGCGCGTGCAAAACCCCATGCCCTTCCAGGATGAACCAGCCCAAGCCGGCCTCACGCAGCGCAGCATCAATCCCTTCGGCGTAAGCGCATTCCGGAAGCCAAATGCCGCGCGGGTCACGGCCGAAGCACGCTCGATAATCATCGCGCGCCACGAGAATTTGCGCGCGCAGCGAGGGAGGATGATTCGCCAGCAACGGTAGAAGCGCGTGAGTGGCTGCGCTCGTGATGATTTCCAGTCGCCCCTGATCTTGCAGCGCACGGAACGCAGCAACCAAATCTCCGTTCTTCGCCGCATAAAACTCGCGGACATCCTCGAATCGCTTTCGATAAAACAACGCGAGCTGTTGCAGCGGCTTTTGCCACGCTGTCCGATGAATCTCCTTTTCCGTTAAGTCGATAAGCTCGTTCAGGTGCCGGCGGTAGCGACTCTGCAGCAACGGATCGCGCAGCATCGCGCACAGCGGTGGAGTCAGGGTCAATGTCAGAGGCGCGCTCAATCGGTCGCGCTGCCAACCTTCCAGCAACTTCAATAAAGGGACGTATACCTCTGTGATCGCCTCAAATAACCACGTTTCTTCCAGAAACCGCTCGTGTTCGGGGTGTCGCACAAACGGCAAGTGCGCGTGCAGCACCAGGGCGAAGCAACCTTGCATTGAAATTAAGTTAACTCCTCAAAGCCGTACCCATGCAGATTAAAAAACCACAGATGGACATTTCATGGTTCTCCTCAATTTCTGAACCTTGGCGCCCGTGGCGGCCTTTGCGTGAGGACCAAGTCTTTGCTTTTCGTGTATTTTGCGTGTGAATCTGTGGTTAAACTGAAAGTTGCGGCTATCCCATTAAAGGCCACTCGTCTCAGTCGAGCGCACAAAAACGAGCTTGGCATGACGGACATCGCCGCGGCCCGACTCAGCCGCCAGCGACAGTTCGTGCACGCCATTCGGAAAAGCCAATCGAAAGCTGAATGTCCCATCTGGTCGTAACTCGATCGCCCGGCCTTCCAGCTTGACCATTGCTCCTGGCTCCGTGGCTCCGTAAACCACCAGTTCGGCATCCACCGTGAACCAAAAACCCCGGCTCTGTTCCGGCGCTGCAGCGCCGGGACTAGTAATCCCTGCCTCTTCAGCACCAGCCAGGAAGTCGAGTCCTGCCGCTTCCATTGAAGAAAGAGCCGTGGGCGCAGCCATGCCAGCAGGTTCGCCCCACGTCGGCGTTGCCTGAAACGGCCTGACCGGACTGTCCCACGCGCCAGCCTCTTTTAATGCCTCTTCCTGCTCTTCCGTCCACGCTGCAGCGGCCGAAAGCTGACTAACCATTGAACCGTCAGCTTGCGTTATACCTTCGACAAAGTGATGCGGCGGCATCGCCGGCTTGGGCGGGGTAGGAACCGGCGGCCGTTGCTTTGGAACCGGCGCAACCGCCCTCACGGCAACCTTCTCGACATTTACCCTCGCCGCGGGCAGTGCTTCAGACATTGCTCCGCCAAATGTAATAAACTCCGGCTCTGTGGGCGCCGTCGGCTTTTCGGGCGGAGTAGTTGCGCTATCCGATTTTGAGAGCGGCTCCCACTGACCATTTAGGTAATAACCAACCTCCGCCACATACTTTGCCCCGGCCTGGTTCACCGTCACAAAGCAGTCCATTGCGAGCGGCGCCAGACGGATCTCTTGAGCTGGTTGGCCCCCTCCTGTTTCTTGATAAACCCGCACAGATATCTCCGGATCAGCTTCTTTCCCCTCTAACCTTTGAGCTTGCTCGGGGCTGGGATCCCAGGCCGCATACAGGCTATGCGGATCACGCGCAACCAGGAGCAGCCGACCCGTCCCGTAATTGGACGGCAGTTGAGAAGCAGCGCCGGGAATCGGCGAAGGCGCATCTGCGGAAAAGAATTTCTGCCCAGGGCCGCTCGCCACCGATGGCGCCGGTTTGTCTCCTTCGAGCAGAATCGGCGGGATTTTCAGAGCCGGTTTCATTCAATACCCTGGCCGGGTTCTCGTCGAGCCGGGTTTGGTTTCGGTGTCCCCCAGATTACGGGCAGCTCAAAATCTCCGCAACCGGGAAGTTTGGAATGACGCAGCTAACGGCGGGCGGGGCGGGGACGGCCTCGTCCCCGCGGGCTGATTTCCCTGGCTCAATCCGGCACGAGGCGTCACGGCCCGCACAGCGCGCACGACTCGTCCGGAGCGCGGGACGTCCCGACCCGCAGCGGCAACGAGATATACGCGAGCCGTTCCGAACCTGCGGCTGCACGCGCATTGTGACCCTGAACCCAACTTGCTCGGATCGCTTCCCCCTCTCCCCTTCCGAAGGGGAGAGGGTCGGGGTGAGGGGTCTGTTGCTTGCTCATTATTCCCTGCTAGGCAGCTAACTGCCGCCGCGAGCGGAGACAGCTCGCGGTCCGGTGCAACTTTTCTCGTGCGGCATCGGAGCCCCATGTTAAATTTCGAGATATTTTGATTTATCATGAATAGCACCTCGTCTTATCGCGGCCTGCCGTCCCTGGCCGGCCTCGCTACCCTCGAACAAGCCATGGTCCAAGGCCTTTCCGTCGAGGAATGCGTGCGCCGGCTGAAACGATATCATTACGCCTTCAAGCGCCTGCACCAGATTTTCACCTCCCGCATTACCGCCGAGCCTTTATACGAGCTGAAGATGGCCTTCAGCCTTCATGCCCACCTCTGCGCCGAGCACGCCGCCGCCCTGCGCAAACGCGTCGGCGCAATGCGCGAACCGCCGCTCGGCCTCGACGCCGTGCCGGACCCGAATCTCGAAATCTTTTTCGACGAGATCTTGGCTGCACCCACCACCGAAGAGCTTGTCGCCGGACTCTACGCTCGTGCCCTGCCGGCGTTGAAAACGGCCCTCGAAGAACACATCCGCGACACGAACCCGCTCGCCGACCATCCTTCCGTCCGCCTTTGCCGTTTCGCCCTGCTTGAAGTAACCGACATGCTCCAGTTCGGCTCGCAATCGGTTTCAGTGTTGCTGAAGGACAATCTCAGCGAACGCATCACGCCGTGGCTCGGTTTACTCGAGGATTGCCTTGCCGCGGCTGGCGGTCTGAACGGCACACAAAAGCCCAGCGGCAAAACCATTGCGCGCCAGCACTCCGTGCACCCTTACAAATATGATCCGGTCCCGCGTCGCGATGAGCGTTTCCCCGACCCTTACAACATGGGCGTCAACGCCGAGGTGTTTCTCTACGACGAGCACTACCCACCCGAGCCCAAGACGCTGATGATGTTCTACAAACGCCTGCGCGAGATCGATGTTCCGGAAATGCTGGCCAGCATCATTGCCGAGACTCCCGGTAAATCTTGGGAGTACTACCGCGATATGACCCGCCAGCTTTGGGACGAAGCCCGGCACGCCATGATGGGCGAGGTCGGGTTTGCCAAGCTCGGCATCGACTGGCCCAAGCTCGTTATGATCAATTTCACGTGGTCGCTCGCGCTGAACACTCAGCTCAAGCCTATCGAACGGCACGCCGTCCTCTATTTCATCGAGCAAGGCCTTATGCCCAAGACCGGCAAACGCTTCGAGTGGGAAGTCGGCCAGGCCTCGAAAAATCCGCTGGCCGCAACCTTCCAGGATTATGATTGGGCTGATGAAGTCCTGCATGCGCGCATCGGTCGCGATTGGTACGTGAAAGAGTTCAAGGATGCCCAGCAAGCGGTTCGTTACGGCGATACCTGCTGGTCGCGCGTGCTGATGAACTGGGAGAATTGGCGCCAGGAAGGCCTCACTCAGCACCGCAATTGGTGGCCCGAGCTTTACCGCGCCGCTTGCAAGAATTGGGGCATCGAACCCGACCCAAAAGTCCTCGCCTACGATACCAGTTACCAAAGCGTCCGCGCCGATTTGAAAGAGCTCACCGGCTCCGCGTAGCGCAGGCCTTGGTGATCGTCCGACAGGACCCTGCTGTATCGCCGACCTCGGAGTCGGCTTGGAGTTGGGTGACTGTGTCTGGTTCGTTGCGTTCGCAGGGAGGGAAGCCTGCGATACGGCAGGCTCGGAGGCCTGCGCTACGGATCGGCGCACGTTACCGCTGCTCTCTTCTTTCTCCGGGCATTTTACCCTAGGGAAATTGCTCGGTTTCGAGCGTACCTTAGCCACCTGAAGGAGGATTAAGCATGAATGTTCGAAAGCTAAGTATCCTGGTCCCTGCAGCCGTTCTCTGCTGGACCGCCGCGGCGCAAGCCGATGATATCACCACTACCGAAGGCCGCACTTACCGAAACGCCATGGTGCAACGGGCCGAACCTGACGGTCTGATTGTTACCTACGAACCTGCGCCGGGCGGTTTCGGCGTAGCCAAAGTTAAATTCCGTGACCTGCCCGATTCGGTGCGAAATCAATATCACTACGACGCCGATAAAGCCAATACCTACGAGACCCAACAATCGCAGGCGACCGCTGAGTGGCGCACACGGCCGGTAGCCGACAACTGGTTCACGAAATACCAGCAAGTCGCGGAACTGAACCGCTCGCTGGCGGGCGATTCTCACGTCTCCTATATGATCTTCATGGACCCCAGCGGCAAACTTTCGCTGCAGGGTTTTACGGGCAACGTCTTGCCTTATAGCTGCTTTTTACCAGGCGTGCCGCCGTTTAACCTATACGGACAAACCCCTTATGGTGGCGCGCCAATGGGCAATCCCAATCCGGTCCGCCGCCCGCCAGAAACCGAGCATTAAAAACGTGCTGGGCAAATGCTAACAGAGCGCGAGCCGTCCCCCGCTCGCAGCGGCTGGAATGGTTTTAGTGTATTTCGTGGTTCTCTCCGTCCGGCTCGCTGTTGATCAAGGCTTCTGCTAGTAGCGTGCTTTGAGGCCTTCCGATTTCGAATTAATTTCGGATTGACTGCCCTGATTCTTTTTCACGCATCACGTTTCACTTTTCACGTCCTCGCAAACTCCATCTCAAACACCTGATAATGCGTCGCCTTCATCCCCAACTCTTCATACGACCGCCGCGCCTTTGAATTCTCCGCATGCATATAGAGTCGCAACCCTCGCACCTCGGGGTTGGAGCTCGCCAGCGCCTTTACGTGCTCAAATAACTGCCGGAAAATTCCCTGGCGCCGATACTCCTGCGCCACATACACGCTTTGCAGCCACCACAGATTTCCATTTCGCCAATCACTCCATTCGTACGTAATCATCACCTGCCCGGCCACGACCCCGCCGACTTCCGCCAGGTAATACACTCCCTTCGCAGGATCGCCTAACAGTGCCACCACCCCGGCCAGCAGCCGCACTGGCTCCAGCCGCAGATCCTCGGTCTCAATAGCGAGTCGCGCATTATAATCCGCAATCACCGCCGCATCCGCCAACTTCGCCTGTCGTATCTTGATTTCGATGGGCCGTATAGTAAGCAGCGCCCCTCACGAATCAAACGAAACTACCCGCTATAGCAACTTGAACAAACCTGTAACCGCGTACCTTAATCTCAATCCTAATCCGGGACGATTCAGTTCAACCACGGATGAACACAGATGAACACAGATAAAGCCGATCTGGCCAACTATTTGGTAGAACGCGCGGCGGTCACCCAATGGTGAGCTCAATCTCCCTTTGTTGAGCTCCGAATTCATTCGGTAAATCTGTGTTCATCTGTGTCCATCCGTGGTTTTCAACTGCATGGATACGGCTTTAATTGTAATCGCAATCCTAATCCGCCACTTCCGCCGGATTTTTCATTAGACATGATTTTTCTCGTTATAAAATCGAGGTTGGAGTAGAACTTACCCATCCAACCCGGAGAGCATTTTATGGAACTCAAAGTCGTTTGCGATTGTGGCCAAAAACTCAAGTTCGACGTCGAGCCGGTCAATGGTCGGATGCCCGTGCGAATTAGCTGTCCGGCTTGCGGCACTGATGCCACCGAGACCGCCAATCGAGTTCTCGCTGAAGCCCTTCCCCGCCAGCCGTCGCCAACGCCTCCGCCACCTGCAACAATTGTCCTGGCCGCCCCAACCAGCGGACTGCGCATCAACCGGCCCGCTCCCGAGCCGCCGGCTGCCGTCGCCCCGCCACCAATGCCTGACGCGCCGAGACCCGTCGCGCCAACACGCGTACCGGGCACAATGACCCCGCCAAAACAGAAGGCCGAAGCGCAATACAGTCTCGGCTTGGGAATTCTCGGCGCTCTGCTCGGCACCGGCCTTGGCGCGGGATTAATGTACGGATTTTACACGCTCACCGAGTTCCGGTTTCCGCTGATGGGCACTAGCATCGGGTTGCTCACCGGCCTCGGCGCGCGCATTCTTTCGAAAGGGACCGACATGACCCTTGGGGCCATTTCCGGCACCATCGCCTTCCTGGCGACCGGGGCGACGCTCTATCTGATGTTTGGCGAATTTGACGTCATGTTTCTGCTTTCCATGGCCGTCAGCGTCTCCTTCGCCTTCAAAATCGCGGGGTGAATTTCTTTCACGATGCACACCGTCGGAAATGATGTGCATCCGCGAGTAGCGGGGGCGTCCTCGCCTGGCGCCCTCGCCTGCGGGTTTTGACAGCGTCTCGCTGCCCCGTGCACGGTCATTTAAAGCCAGCCGTTTGACCGAATGATGGTCGCAATAATCCGCTTCCGTTCGGCTGCTGATACTGCTCCGCGCTGGTCCTTCAATTCGGACTTCTTGACAAGAAAAAACAAGTCGCAACGACACAGCGTCGGCCAGTACAGCCCTGAACCAATATCAATCAAAACTTCGTGAGCTTCCGGTTGGCGGTCGGCCGGGCCAGTGCCGCACAGGAGCACGCAAACCTCGTCTTTGTTGGCCACTCGCGCTGGGTGCGAAATGATCACCACCGGGTATGCGTGAGGCGGGCCAACCTCAAGGCCAACTCCCGGCGGCACCGCAACCGGAGACGGTTCCGGCCAACCCAACGGCTGCCAGCTAAAAATGTCCCAAGCTTTCATATTCGGGGATTGGTACGGGTAATGAGGCACAGTGGGCAGCCACCGCGTCAAACTCCGGATGCGGAGCCTCAAAGCAGCGTCGGGACTCCTCTTCGGTCAACGGCTGCAAGCCGGCCAGCGGCTCTACGCATAGCTCCTCCAGCAGAACCGGTAAGCCTAGTTCTACACAGCGCCATCCCACCTCCTCAAACGGCTGTCCTGTCGCGAAGGAGATCTGAAACACGTTCCAGACCTTTGGGCTGGTGCGAGAATCCCGGTTGAGCCTCTCACGGTAAATGGCTAACCCCCGCCCGTGGCTTTCTTGAATTGTCTCGGGCAGAGAAAGCCCGGTCCGCTGCGCCACTCGTTGCGCCTCTGTCGAAAGCCTTGCTGGGAGCGTGCTGGGGTCCATATGGTCAGCTGATCTGAATTAAGCGGTTCCAGTACCGAACGCTCAGCATGAGCGGCCGGAGCCAGCCGCACCCGGCGCACGCATTGTAACCGAGCAGAACGGTTGGCTCTGGTCGACTACTTGCTGTGGATTGTTTGGCAGACGGTTTAGCCGCTTCATGCATCAAAGATCAAAAACCCTGAGGTAGGGGTCGACGATTAACGGTGAGGAGGCCAGCAAGACAGCCCAAGTCCATCCTCGCGCAACTGGGACAGGCCAGGCATGAATGCGAAGCCGATGCTCCGCCAAAACAAAAGCCCCCTGCGCCACAAAAAACAATAGCGTTGCCAAAGCGCTGGAGATGCCAACCGCCACTAGAATAACCCAGCCGTGCAAAACCCCGCTGACCAGAAAAGCACTGAAAACTCCCAGACGCGAGCAGCGCCTTCGCGCCAGCGGTAGATAAACAAACGTATGTAACCATGCGCTCACGATACGATTCCAACGCTGACCCCAAAACTCAGCTACACTATGCGCGGCAATCGGTGTCCGATGGAATGGGCCCAAAGATATGCCCACCGCCAATAAACAAAAACTTGCGAGGTCAAATACGAACTGCGTCCCAGCATAAACGAGCACCACGCCTGCGCCTAAACGCGTGATCGAACAAACTGCCCCGACGACGTGACGCGTATGCAGTAGAACCAGCAGCGACATGCCAACCAACGTCAGGTCCAGGACAACCCGACCGATAGCTCGCGGTGATAAATATGCCGGCACACGCCTTGCCCGCATTGAGCCTGGCAATGTCACAACCTGCAACAGCCGACCGCGAATTGATAACCGCTCCTCTGACGAGAAGGCAATATTTACCGCGACAAATAAACTCCACCCCGCCACAAATGCCAGCATCCCTCGCGTGAGCGACATCCCAGGCGCATACCACGCTAAGACAAAAGCACAGGCCACCAGCAATGCCGACCATAGGCGCTGAATAACACTGCGCCCGGTGGTAAGCATAATCGCGGCAAACAGCCCCATTTGAGCGTAAAACATAAGCTGCGACTTACGCCGCGAAGTTCGCCCTACGACTGATCCTCCATCGCGTGCAGAATGGTCGTAACAGCGGCCTCGGGGAACGGACTGATTTCCCCGAGCAGCCCAGCGGCTCCAGCTCTCAATCGCCAGTCCTCGCGGCTGGACATTTTGATGAGTCCGGGAACGGCAGCGGGCCCTATTTCCTGCAACGCAACTTTGAGGATGCAAATTTCTTCTTCAGTCGTTGGTCCGTCATCATCTGGAGACTGGTTTTCGGCCTGTTCGTTGTTCATGCTAATACGCGCGTCTTTTGTTCAGTTAGACCTGGGCCATTCTGATCAATCACGCGCTCCTGCTGGCGGTCACGCATTGATTGCTTCTCCTGTTCGGTCAGCCTCGCCCATTTGCTCATTCGCCAGAATTCTCTCCCGTGATTTTGATTCATTTTGTTGAGTTCTGCACCCAGTTCTTCCAGGCCTGAGCGTCTTGGCCGAAGTCTTTCTTGGTAACCCGCTTCAGACCCCGCAAAGCTGTTTGGCCGATAGTGTCACTCGGATGCGAGGCCAGCCACTCGTACACCGGACGGATGGCCAAAAAGCTCGTGGAATTTGTCAGAGGATAGCCCGAGCGGTTCTGAGGACACAAATCGGGCCTGTAACCTGGGCTGGAGTCGTCGAGAACCTGGACCAGCGAGAGAAGAGACGTCCGATTCGGATGCGACTCTGCGAAATAGAGCGCGGTCCGCCGCACGTTGGGTTGAACACCACGGCTGAGCAGGAGCTCGCAGATAGCGGCCTGGATGCGGGAATCCTGTGAAGGATTGGCCGCGCGAATGGCCACCTCCACCAGGTCGGGGTTGCCGCTCCGCAGGCAACTAAGGAGCCATTCATTTTCATCCTTGCAACCGGTTTGTGCCAGACGCGCTGGCAGCCACTCGGCGTAGCTCCCCCACGGCTCCGCGCCGTTGACGGCGCGGAGGACCGTGGCAAGCGCCTTCACGCGCGCCATGTTGGTCGAGCCCGCACGCAATTTCATCAAGCAATAATCCGTCAGTTGTTCGCGGCTGCCCTCGCAGTCGAGCGTTTCGCTCGTGGGCTCCAGGCTGGCTCCGGAGGACTTGAAGGGCCAGAAAACTGTCTTGCTATACGTCGTCCAGCTAAAGCCCTCCATCAGCGCGTGCAAAGCAAAGGCATTGGTCCCGGTTTGCACTACCGAGAGGTCCTCGTCTCGCATGCCACAGAACTGATGTTTAAAGGCCGGCAGACCACGGAGCAACCCGGGTGGATGCTTCAGTGTTGCGGCCACCAACTGCTGCTGCCCCTCGATCCACTCTCGACGGTAATTAAAATAGACGTGCTCGCCCAGCATCAGGATAAACCTCTCACGGCCTGTCATGGTTCTGCCCATGGCGTAAGGCATCACATGGCTGGCTGCCTCCAGCAGAATCTCCTCGCGCGTAGTCCGATCGAAGGTCCCCGTATCCAGGCGCGTTTGGATGTTCGTGCTCAGGTGGTGGAGAGCTTCCAGGTCCTGGGCCTTGATGCCGGCCTTCTCCGGGCTGGCGCAAAGGTCGGAAAGCACCGCCTGGAGGCTTCTCAGTTCTTCGGGATCACCGCCTGGTCGAGCAACACACGAGTCTTGAGCCTGGTCGGCGAGCACCTCCACCGTCCGGAGGATGACCTGGGTGGAGCGCTCCAGGTTGATAAAGTTGAGCTTCTCCGCCGTGTCGCTGGGCCGGTGATAGCCCGCGAAGGTTCCGGAGGTAAAGAACAAGCAGAGCGCCTTTCGGGCCTCGAAGGGGACGTGGTCGCTTCTGGGCCCGATGAAATCTGAGCCCAGGGGCAGGACTCGCAGCCCCGCTTGAGCGCCAAAGCCGCGCACCTGTGTCTGCAAGGCGAGGTGGCCTTCCGTCCCGGTGACAAAGAGCGTATTCGGCACCACTTCCAGGAAGTCCCGTCCCAAGGTATCCACATTGATGACCGCCACGATCCTGGCCCGCTCCACATCCGGTCGGCAGGTGAAGGCAAACGAGCCCAGCATCATCTGCTCCTCGGCGTCAAACGCGGCAAAAGCAACGGTTCGTCTATGCTCACGCCGACTCAACTGACGTGCCGCTTCCAGGAGCACCGCCACTCCGGAGGCATTGTCGGCCGCCCCAGGGTAGATATTCCCTTTGCCATCCTTACCAAGGTGGTCGTAATGAGCCGAGAGCAACACCATTTCATTGGATGAATTCGCATCCGAGCCCGGCAGGATCCCGACGACGTTCTTGCCCAGCCCGAAGGAGAGTTCGTAATTCTTTGCCTTTGACCACGGCCGCAGCCCACAGGCGCGGAAACGGTCTTCGATGTAACGTCTGGCCTGACGCGAGCCCGCGCTTTGCGGTTGACGTCCTTTGAGTTCCGGCTGGGAGAGAAACCGAACGTGGGCGGCGAGTCCCTCTTTCAGACCGTCGTCGGACCCTGGCACCTCAGCAACCTTCGACCCGCCAACCGAGAAGGAAATCAAGGCCGCTAAACCGCGGATGAGTCGTTGATTCATGCTGCAACGGTCGCTTCGGTCGGCACATTGGGTGGTGCCGAACGATGGAATCGAGCGATGCCGGCGGCCTGGCCCGATCTACTCCACAAATGACACGGCCCGCCAGCATTCGCTCCGGCGTTCTCGTTACCTGCTTTCATTTTTCCGCGCGCAAAAGAGCCGTTCATAGGCCCTAAGCGCGTATATCAGCAGCACGGACAAGCCAAACACTATGAACAAAAAAACACCGAAGCCAGTGACTAGATTCGGCAGCTCAGGCGAGCTGGCGCCATTCGAGAAAATTGTCGGCTTGTCCTTTACGACTCGGATCCCCTCGCGGAAGTAAGCGTCCCTGCCGTAAACCCAAAACACAAGCAGTGCGTTGCGCACCGGCCATACCATCTTCACCACCGCGGCTAAGAACAGGAGCCATGCGATATCGAAGTAGAAATTGTTGAACACTCGGGTCGCGAGGTCTTTCTTCGTTCCGGTGACGGCACTGACATGCATGGGCTCGGTCGCTCCAGCTAATGATTCCAGTCAATGACCCGCCGCTGCTGGGTCCGGCATGACATCGCACCCATTCGCCAACACCTTGCCGAGCCGCAGCCGCCGGGGGCTGAGCTCTGACCAAGTGAGGAAGCGGCGTATGCTCCACGGCTGCCCCAAACACCAGGATCGGCGGCTGGCGGCGCAGTCGTGAGTTTAAACCGTTGGCTCATTTCGCTTTTTCGACCATTTCCAATCGCGAAGCACGAACAAACCAAATATCAGTAGAAAAGAAGCTGCTATATACGGCCAGGCATTGAACGATTGGCCTGCTCCAGCTTCATGATGAGGAGGGAAGCCTGCGTGCAGAGGAGTAACCACCGCCATCATGCATCCATAGACTACTCGCCCGATCGGATTTGGATCCGGATCACCACCCTTGATTACCCCAAATATGAAACCACCAGCAGGACCCGCAGCAACCAAACTAACTGCAGCATAGAACCATAATCGCGTTGTTCTCATAGTCCTGAGCTTAACGCAAAGCTGACCGATGGCGAGGAGCGCGGCAAGGGTGCCCAATTTGGCACAAGCGGCGGATCGCGCTCCTCGTCATTCGGTCCGGCGTCTGGTTCGGCCACGTCTTTCTCATGCGACTCAATCACCGCCCAGGTCCGCGCCGGGTTTTCGTTCAGCACCTTCGGGAAGGAGGAGTCCGATTTGGTTCTGCTCATTGAGGAGATAACACAGGAGCAACGTTGCCTTTTCGAACTCTATCCGGTAGCGATAGCTGCGGCGGCGCTCCTCGCTCCGCCGCTCGACGAGCGCCATCGAGACCAAATCGCCATACCTTTCGAGGTCGGTTTGCACTCCCTTCTGAAAGGGCGAAATTCCCTTCCAAAACTCAGGCGTGTAGTCGCCGGGCCGCATGACGCCGTGCATCGCATCCTCAAGGGTGGCCCGGAAGTGTCGTGTAAGCTCAGGCTCTGGATCGGGAATCGGTGGGAACCGATCCAGGAAGAATCGCTGCATGTTGAGGAGCAACGGCTGGGGCACCGCTTGGGCAAGCTGCTCGCGGATTTTCGGCATGTCATAGTAATGACCTCCCTTGGCAAGTTCGGCCGCTAGGTCCAATTTCACTTCGTTTTCCCGTTCTCCAAGGGGGAACAGAAAGATGTCACCGGATTGCAGATCGAACACATTGGAGTATTTGGTGGCGTATTGACCCTTCTGGACACAGGCACGCAGTATCGCCGCGCCGTTGGCCGCGGTGGGTTCGGAGGAATGGGCAAGCATCTCACCGACGGTTTGGCCCCCAAAGCCGAATCCCCGGCTTCGGGATGCCTGGTCCACCCTCAGTTTTCCACCGCCAGCGCCGATAATGGCAGAGGCTCCGGTCTTGTCGGCCACCAACATTTTGGCGCGTGCGAAGTCGGGCTCAGGATGCTTTCGACAAAAGGCGATGGCATCTCTGACCGTGGCGCAGGATTCGAGCATGCGTTCGGTCGGGTTCCCCCGGACGCACCGCGCGCTCGGGCCTGCTTTCCATCTCTCGTTGAATCCTCCTACCCAGTCGCAGGCGAGGCCCTTTGTGTTCAGCCCCCCTCGTGCCCAACCGTCATCATAGCCGACGTAAACACAGCCCAAACGGCCGTCGGTAGCAGGGATGAACCAAATCCGCGTCTTCGGATTCGACCAATCCTCGTTATTGCAAAACAGCACGCGGCTCGCGCCAGTGAGCACGAAAATAGTGCAAGCAGGAATGGGCGCGTCGGCGGTGAAACAGAACGCGAGCGCAAGCCCAAGTCTCATCCAGCGAGTGATCCTGTAGCAGTGCAGATTTGGTTTCATATTGCTGTCGAATCCCACGCTCGTCTCGCCGAACGAGGCCGCTCAGTGGTGCGCCGCGAATGGCCAAAGTGTCGCGCGCAGAGCCCATCGGCGCATCCACTGAAGCGGCATGGTTCGCCACAGGTCATATCTGCTGGGCGGAGACGACAATGAAAGCCGCCAGGATGACCCAGCCAAAGATTTCAAAGTCCCATTGCCTCCACAAGCTCGGAGCCATGCAGCCCAGAGCCGCAAAACTAATAGTAATCGCTCGCCAGCTGATCCGGCCTGAGCTACAGAATACTAGGCCGACCAGAAGGCACGCGAGTAGAACCCCCACTCCGAAACGGATCCACCTCCATCCAGGGATCGCGATGGCAAACCGTTTGCGATCGGGCGAGGGCCGACAGGGTCCTCCGCGACACGAATCTTGAATGTGGCGACTGTACCAACGATACATGCCCCCCGGAAAGAAAAGCCAGCCGACAAGGAGACAAACCGACACTGCGATTCCCGCATAGTAGTCTGATGTCATTTGGTCGCGCGTTTTGGCGAACGATGCTGCTCAGTGGCGCGCCGGAGCAGACGCAACGAACGCAAACAGACGCGCGTCGGCGCGTCCGCTGGAGCAGCCAAGTTAGACCGCCGGTCAAATCCGAACAAGCTGATGGTCGAGTGCATACCTGTGCAAGCGTTCGGGCAACTGATCGGGGTCAGTGTAAAACTCGTCGCTGATGCGTTCCAGCGCCAAATCCCAAGCCGGGCGCGGAGCACCCGGCGCATCGGGAAACTCAGGCATCATCGCGTACCGCGCAGCCCGCTCACGCGGAGGGTCGCCAGTGGGAAACAATGCCTCCTTGGCCGCGACCAGAAGGGCGTGACAGCGCATAGCTCCCAATTCCTCCAGAGCTTGGAGCGTCTCCCAGTAGAAGTCGCCCGAGCTGTTGTCGAAGAACTGACCAACGCCGCCGTTGAAAACCTCACCCTGCAACATGCAGACCAAGTAGTATGTGCGCTCGGGATGCGAAAGCCGGTAGAAACCATCCGGTGCGTCATGGACCCGGTGCACCAAAGCAGTCCAGTGATCTCTGAAGGGGTCCGGCTGCCGCTGCTCCCGGTGGTGAACTTTCCCGGCCTCGATCTGCTGCCGGATCCCTTGCTTGCAAGCCATGCACAAACCGCCCGTGCGAGCCGCTGTGGTGGCTAGCATCGTCGCGCCGCATTCTGAACAGCTCACTTGTGCTGGAGATGACATTCGTGGGAAGCGTCTAACGACGCCGGTGAGCCGCCGGGACCAGCCGCCGCAGAGCTGCGAATGCGTGCTGACAGAACCGGCTGGTCCCGGTCGGCTCCACTGGCTTGTTGGCCATCATTGCGAGCCCCCTCGGCCATACAGCCGTTCGATGAACTCATCAAGCTGGCCCTCCTCTGCAACGCACAATTCCAGGTCGCGATGAAGAAGCCGCTGCAACGCATCTACAGCCTCCAGGTTCGACGGGTCTGAGACGGCGAGGCGGAGGATGGCGTGCGAACTGAGGATCGGAACGGCTCGATACCGCCGAGCAGAGTCTGCCGGCACGCAAGCCAGTAGCTCCGGCGTAAACTCTACCTTTGCGAGGTCGACCTCCTCAGCCCCGAAATGTGCGGCTCGTGGATTCATGGCTAACGTAAAAGCAGTGTATCCGCCGTGCCCTGGCGTGCGAGTCGCACGAACTTACCTGAGGCATTGGAGGGCATGACGGATACACTGCGGTTGAACTGAGCCGCTGATCTCCCCAGAGTGTAATCTATCCCGCAGTGGGGGGATGGCGGCGGCTAACGGAGGCAACACACGCGCGCGGAGCGGCCCAGCCGCGAAACTGGCGGTTGGTTCTGAGCTTCCCTTTTGGCCGGTGTGGGCCATTGACTGTAACGTGCGCCCCCTCGGCGCTTGACGCAATCAAAAAACGCTGCTCAGCCGGCGACGAGAGATCCATCGGGCTATGCGCGAAAAGGATGTCAGGCCTCGGCGTCATGAGGTATCCGTGAGCGATGGCACGGGACGAAACCGCTGCGGCGGGATGACCCGGACCAGCACCAGCGCCGCCCAGCCACAATGGGGGCAGACCGGCAGAGGCTCAGCATGAGGGGACAGCTTGAGCACCGGTAATTCCGTGCCAGTCGGCTCAGCCGCTCCGAGCAGTGCCCGAGCGCGGTCCAATCGTTGCTGCCGGCCGCGGTTGGCCAGCAAACCGTAATGTCGAATCTTCACGAACTGCGGCGGTAGCACGTGCAGGCAGAACCGGCGGATGAACTCCACACAATCCAGGGCCATCGTTTTGTGCCGTGCGCCATCGGCGTAGTCTTTGTAATCGAAGCTCACGGCGCGCGTGGTTCGGTCCAGGTGCCGCAGCCGCGAGTTGGTGATGCCCACCCGATGAGTGTAGCGCGACAAGTAAGCCAACACCTGTTGCGGTTTTTGACCGATCAAGGTTCCGAAGGGCGGCCATCCCCTTCAACGAACTGAACCGCGTTTTGGACCTCGGCTTCAAACCCATGCCCTGGGACGATACCCCATTCCTCCCAGCCAAATACACCCTCCCCTGTCCCCGGTAGCGCAGGCTTCCAGCCTTCATCCGCCGACCCCAAGACCGCACCATTCCAGCCTGCACCCCTAGCTGCAAATCAAAACTCAAAATCAAAAAAGCCCCTTGACGAATCTTAGCCGAGCAAATAATTATCAAACGTTCGTTTTAAACGTTCGTTCAACTTATGACCGCCGCCCGTAACCGCCGGGAACGCATCCTGGACGCCGCCGAACAGGCTTTTGCCGAGTTCGGCTTTGCCGGCGCTTCCCTGCGCCACATCGTGCAGGCCGCGCGCGTCAACCTGGCCACGGTTTACTACTACTTCGGCTCGAAGGAAGAGCTGATGGAAGCAGTGGTCGAGCGGCGGTTCGGCCCGTTGCGGACCGAGCACATGGAAACATTACAGTCAGCGACGGCCGCCGCCGGAGGTCGACCACTTGCCGTCGAACAGATCCTTTCGCTCATGCTGGGACCGTCGCTGCGCCTGGCCATCGCTTCCCCGGAGCAAGGCCCCGCCGTGGCCCGGCTGCTGGGTCGCATCGTTACCGAGCCCAACCCCCAAACGCAGGACTTCCTCCGCCGTCGGCACACCGAAGTGCGCCAGGCCTTCATTGCTGCGATGCATGACGCCTTGCCTGCGCTGCCGCTGCCGGACCTGCGCTGGCGCATGGAGTTCGTCTGGGGCGCGCTGGCCATTATCCTGTGCAACCCGCGGCGGCTCGAACGGGAAACGCGCGGCGCTTGCGATCCCGTTAACGCAGATTGCGTGCTGGCGGAGATGATTGCCTTCTTTGCGCCCGGGTTCCGCGCCCAGACAGCCGTGAATGGGAAACCGCAGGCCGCAAGGTCCAGGACCGCAGCCCGACACAAACTGAAATCAACCACCAATTTGTCATCCGAATGAAGC
>CAZUVM010000095.1:0-9890 GCA_964623885.1 uncultured Verrucomicrobiota bacterium | reverse complement strand
GACTCGAATACCGGCTGGCATGAACATTGGATCGGGTTTGACGGCGAAGCGCCTCGGCACTGGCTGAAGTACAAGTTCATCTCTTCCCGGAATCCGGTCGTCCGCATCAACGCCGAGGACACCGTGATGGCCACGTTCAGCCGGGTTATGCAGGCTATCCGCGCGAACCGCCCGGCCGTCCAGCAAATCCTGGCTGGCGCCACCGCTAATCTTATGGGTCTGTTCTACTCCGCCCAGCAAGCGCAGCCTGCCGCGGAAACCCAGCATCCAAACGCCATCGAACTCGCCATGACCCGCATCCAGAATGAATTCAAAAGCAGCATAGACATGAAACGCCTGGCCCAGGAACTCGGAGTCAGCTACAGTTGGTTCCGCCACACCTTCACCGCGCACACCGGGCTAAGCCCGCATCAATATTTGCTCGAGCTTAGATTAGTCCACGCTCGACACTTGCTTGCCGAGACCGAACTTTCCATCAAGGAAATCGCGACCCACACGGGCTTCGAGGACGAACTTTATTTCTCTCGTCTCTTTCGACAAAAACTGAATCTCACCCCCAGCCAATGGCGCACCCGTGGCCGCCGGCACAGCTAAGCTTTGCCAAAAAGTCCATCCCCATTGCCGTTTTGTCCATTGTCAGCGAGAACAGGCTCGTCAATGCTCGTGAACAAAAATGTCGCCCTCCTAAATGAAAATCACCGATATCAAGCTCTATACGGTCAAAGCCGGCGACACCGGTGCGCGCGGCGCGGCGCAAGGCGAATCCCAGTATTGGGGCGGCGGCTGGCAGGCCCAGACCCTCATCTCCAATCCCATGTCGGTTCATCCGAAATATGCGCGCATTCGCTCGCTCTGGATGGGCGGCGGCCAGGATCCTTTCGTCATTGAGATCTTCACCGACGAAGGCGCGAGCGGGTTTTGCGCAAATTACGGTGGCGGCGCTTTCGCGTGCAGCGTTATCGACCAGCACCTCAAGCGCTTTCTCATTGGCCAAGACCCATACAATATCGAATTGATCTGGGACCAGATGAATCGGTCGACTCTGCCCTACGGCCTGGGCGGCGTGACCAGCATGGCGATGGCCGGTGTGGACCTGGCGTTATATGATCTCGTGGCCAAGGCGCGGAATCTGCCCGTGTATAAAATCCTCGGTGGCCAAACGAAGGAAGCCCTGCCGTGTTATGTCACCATCCACCCGGATTATGTCGAGGCCTGGCGCGACCGTGGATTTCTGGGCGTGAAAATCGCCGCGCCTTGGGGCGTCGAAAGCGGGCGCGATGGCATCAAGAAAATGGAGAAACTTATCGCCAAACTTCGTCGCGAGCTGGGCGACGATTTGGAGATCATGATTGACTGCTATCTCTCCTGGGACATCGAGTTCGCCGCGCGCGTGGCCGAGCGTGTACGCGACTACGACGTGAAATGGTTCGAAGACCCGCTGCAAAACGGCTGGGCCACCGAGAACAACCGGATTTTGCGCCGCCTGATTTCGCCAATTCTCCTGGCGACCGGCAACCTCGAGTTCCATTACAAGGCCTTTCACCAAATCCTGCACCAACAGGCCACCGATATTATCCAGCCGGAAATGCAATGGTGCGGTGGCTACACCCCCACCCGCTGGATTGCCGCGATGGCAAAGCCGTACGACATACCGGTTATCCCGCACGGCTCGTCCGTGTACAACTATCATTTCGTAATGGCGAATACCAATTCGCCGTGCGCCGAATACCTTTCGGTCGGCAAGGGTGAGGACATTCAGCCGATTTTCAGCGTGATCGAAGGCGAGCCGCTGCCGGTAAACGGGAAAATCTCTCTCGATCCCAACAAGCCCGGCTTCGGCGTCGAATTGAAGCGCGATTTGCTCGCGCCTTTTAAGTCTTAAATTATGAAGAAAGTCCGTCTGGGAGTTATTGGCGCGGGTTGGTGGGCAACCTCGGCCCACCTTCCCGCCATCCAATCGCATCCGAACGCAGAGCTGGTTGCCGTTCAAAGTCGCGAGCCCGCAAAGGCTGAGAAAATCGCGCGCGACTTCCGCGCCAGCCGCGCCTGTACTGACATCGAAGAGCTGTTGGCCATGCCTGGCCTGGATGGCGTGATTGTCAGCACCACTCCCAATGTCCATTACGTCCAAGCCAAGGCGGCCCTCGAACGTGGCCTGCACGTGCTCATCGAGAAACCAATGACCATCACCGCCGATGAAGCGCGCGAACTCGTTGAGATCGCGGCGCAAAAGAAGCTGCATCTGCTTATTAGTTGCCCGTGGCACTTCACCGCCCACGCCGCAGAGGCGCGGCGGCTGATTCAGTCCGGTGAGCTGGGCGAAGTGAAAATGGTTTCGGTGCTGATGACCAACCCCATCGACAAATTGCTGCGCGGCATCAATACCACGCCCACACATGGAATGGACAACGTGTACGTCGAGCCGCGCCCAGGCTCCTACAATAATCCGGCCATTGCTGGCGGCGGCCAAATCTATTGCCAGGTCTCGCACGCGGCTGCGTATATGACGTTCCTGACCGGCTTGCGTCCGGCTGAAGTTTACGCGCGCTTCGACCGCGATGGCTCGCCGAACGACATTTACAACGCGTTGACCATCACGCTCGAAAATGGAGCGCTGGTCAACCTCGCCAGCACCGGCGCGACACCCTTATGCGAGCGCAACTATGAAGTCCGCGTGTTCGGCACCAAAGCTATTCTGTTGCTCGAACTCTGGCGCGGTACGATGTCACTCGTGGATTTTGCCGGCAAAAGGACTGACTTCAAACCGCTTCAGGAGAAGGAAATCTACCCCGAACAGGCACCGGCGTTGAACTTCATCGATGCCATTCTCGGCGAGGCGCCGAACCGTTCGCCTGGAGAATTGGGTCTTGCGGCCATGGAAATCATCGACGCCGCCTGCGCGTCCTCGCGGACAAACTGTTGTGAGAAAATCCGAAGAATTAAACCCGCTGCCGGCGCAACCATCGGTATCAAAAAACGCGCGCCCGCTCGCGCCAGCGCATGAGCCGTATTTTCCGTGAGCCAACACGTGTCTCTTACCGGAATTGCCTGGGACCATAGCCGCGCCTTTCCGCCGCTCGTAGCCACCGCGCAACGATACGAAGAAACCCATCCCGGCCTAAGGATTCGCTGGGAGAAGCGCACTTTGGACGAATTCGGCCATGCGTCCATAGATCAGCTCGCGCAAAAATTCGACCTGATTGTGATTGATCATCCATGGGCCGGTTTCGCGTTCGCGAACAACCTGGTTCACGACTTAAACCCTCTCCTGCCAGCGGCTGTGCTGAACGATTGCGCACGAAACTCGATTGGCGCGACCTTCCGGAGCTATTGTTATGACGGGCGATTGCTCGCGCTGCCGATTGACGCCGCTGCGCCCGCGCCAAGCTGGCGGCCTGATTTGCTGGAACGGGCAGGAGTTTCCGTGCCGGAAACCTGGGCTGAAGCCGTTACCCTCGCGCAGCGTAGGCTCGCTGTGATTCCCGCCTTCAACGCCGATCTGTTCTTGCATTTTCTCATGCTGGTGAAGGCTCTCGGCGCGGAGCCCTGTGCCGGGCCCGAGAGCATCGGCCCACGCGAAATGATGCGCCGTGCCCTCGAGATGCTGCGCGAGTTAACCGAGCCGATGCCGCACAACATTTTCGCGTGGAACCCAATCCAGATCGCCGAACGCATGACCGCCACCGACGACTTTGCCTGGAACGCATTTGCCTATACCTATAACAATTACGCGCGCCAGGGTTTTGCTCGCACGCGCCTCCGGTTCGGGAACTCGCTGTCATTGGAATCGAAAGGACCGCCGCTTCGCAGCGTGCTGGGCGGGACCGGGCTTGCCATTTCAAGCCGTTGCAAGCATCTCGCCGAGGCGCTCGACTACGCCTGCTTTGTGGCCGCCGGCTCGATCCAAAGCCGGCTTTATCTGGAAGCGGGCGGCCAACCGTCCCACCGCTGCGCTTGGAACGATCCGGCCGCGGATGCGTTGTGCGGCGGCTTTTTTAGCGCCACGCGCGCAACCCAGGAGGAAGCGTTCGTCCGGCCGCGCTACAGCGGCTACGTCCCACTCCAGACGAAGGGTGGCGAAGCGCTGCAGAGTGCGTTGCGGGATGGTCGCGATCCGGAGACGGTGTTGGAATCATTGGACGCGCTCTACCGCGCCTCGCGCAAAGCCGGCGAGCCGGGTTTTCAAATGAATTGACCTATGAATTTTAAATTCAGTTGTGCCGACTTCAGTTTTCCGCTGCTGCCGCACGAAGCTGCGCTGAAGGTGATCGCGCTGCTGGGATTGCGGGGGATTGACCTCGGATTATTCGCCGGCCGCAGTCATTTGCGCCCGGAAACAGAATTGGGGCGACCGCTCCGGAGCGGCGAACGACTGCGCCGCCGACTGAAGCGCGAAGGATTGGTGGCCGCAGACGTTTTTCTTCAGCTCGATGAGAACTTTACTGATCACGCCATAAACCATCCCGAGGCCCCGAGGCGCAGGTTTGCCCGAGAGCAATTTTTGAGGACGCTCGATTACGCTGTCGCCGCCGGTTCCAAACACGTGACGATTCTGCCCGGCGTCGGGTTTAAATCTGAACCGCGTGCGGCGTCCCTTGCCCGGGCGGCCGAGGAGTTGGCCTGGCGGGTGTCACAAGCAGCCGCCTTGAAGCTGACTGTCGCCGTCGAGCCACACGTCGGCTCAATTGCCGATACTCCGGAGCGCGCCGGTCAACTGACGGACCGCGTGCCGGCGCTGGGCTTGACGCTCGATTACGCGCATTTCACGCGAGTGGGGATTCCGGATGTTCGCATCGAACCTCTTGCAGCACGGGCCACCCATTTTCACGCCCGCTGCGCCCGCAAAGGCCGGTTGCAAAGCAGCCTCAGGGATAACGCCATTGATTTCACTCGCGCGTTGCAAGCGTTGCACCAACACCAGTTCAGGGGTTGGATCGCGCTCGAATATGTTTGGATTGACTGGGAACACTGCAACGAAGTCGACGTGCTTTCCGAAACCATTCAACTGCACCGCCATTTGGCGAATCTGGATCTTTGAAGGGAAATGCGGGTCAGGAGCCAGGTGGCTTGTCAGACATGCAGTGCGGAATGCTCTCAGTTGGCCAAAGCACGTCTCTTACAGGCGCCTGGGAGGACAGACTTATGGAAGAGAGACATCTGACTTTCAATAAATCCTTCAGTAAACGTGTTTGCAACGGTTTGTTCCGCTAAGCAGGAGGTGACGTGGACCAATGAGCCGGTGGTCCACGTGTTCACGAACACCGTTGTTGTGACGAACTCCGTCCCGGTGGTGACGGAGCGCACGAATGTCGTATATGTCACGAATGCGGTGGGCGCGGTGAGCGGTTACGCAGTGCGCGAGCCTGTCGCGACGAACATGGTAGCGGCCGTGGTGACGAACTTCGTGCCGGTATTCATGACGAACCTGGTGCAGGTGCCGGTCACCAATCTGGTCGCGAGGCCGGAGGCCGAGGCCACGATTGCGGCGACTGGGTCTATTCTGAATACGTTTGCACCGGGGATTGGGAGCATCGTGGCGCTGGCTCTCGGCGGACTTTACCACGGCTACCGGCAGTTGCGGAACCGGAAGGTGAATGAGGCGCTGGTGCAGGGTGTCGAAACGGCTCGGGCCGTGCTGACGACCACGCCGCAGGGCCAGGCTGTTGATGCGCAGTTCGTGCGGTGGCTGATGGAGCACCAGAAGGAGGCCGGCGTGTTCACGACGGTCTCGCAACTGGTGGACCAGTTGAGCGATAACCCCGGCGGCGAAGATGACGGCGCAGGAGATTGCCCAGCGGGTGCAGCAAGCGCAGCAGAAGGGTGCTACGGCGGCGGTGGCGGCTTGAGGCGCCGCGGCTGGATCAGGCCGCCCTTTGAGCCGCGGCGGACCGCTGGCGGACGCGAATTTTGACGATTCTCAGATGTCTCCTTCTATGCAGTCGGTGGTCATGATGGTGGTGGTCACCAAAATCGCGTCCCTGCGGCGCCGAGGGTAAAGCTTCAGGAGGAAGTCGTGTAGATCGATGACGTTTTGTTCGTCCTTCTCAGGGGGTAGTATCAGGTACATCACGTCGTCCGCTGGGACAGGCAGAGTGTTTTGCTTCTTAAGTTTGCGTTCGAGTTTTCGGCGCTTGGATACATCGGCGTAGGCGTCCCAAGGCAGGAACAAGGGGGCGGCTGCAGGGCCAGGAGGCACGTATCGCCATTCTCGTTCGTCGTAAAAGCGCACCTCTTTCTTTCGGCGGTTGTTTCTCCATGCTGGCCCCTCGAAAGGCTTCGAATAGGCGGCGAGGTATTTCATGTCTGTGGAGGTGTGGTGGCGAGCGGCTTCCGGAGCCTCGGTAACCAGGCGCGAACCGAGGGCCGTGTTTTTGCCCTGCTGTGCGTATAAATCACGGGAGCGACGCCGTTCTTGACTCCCCACGTCTTGTTCAATCCTATTCCATACCCTCCGTATTCCTCCACGTGCTTCTTGATCAGCGACAGGGGCAGGTCGCAAAAGCACACCATCGGTATCGCGTACATGGGATGGCGCCCGCTGCGCGCCGCGGTGCGGTCCGCCCTGTCGAGGGTATACTCCGGGCAATAATGCGGGAAGAAGCCCTCCTTAAGGATGCTTCTGATGTGTTCTATCTTGCCAGTGATGTGAAAGAGGGCGCTTGAACTGATTGTCTCGGACATACCTTCCCTTCCTCACGTTAGACCGCGCCATGCGAGATCGTAGATGGAGTTGATGAAGTGGGCGCGAAGGCTGCGCTTATTGTCTTCCAGCGCGGTTTGGTAAAACGTGAGGCCGACCAGGGCGTATTGTCCGATGCTCAGCGTGTCGGTTTTCTTGCTGTGGATGATTTCAAATCCCCAGACTGGCCCTCCGCTCACGCCGGAGAAAGAAAGTGGTATGTCTTTTCCCGGATAAAGAATGGTGCTGTCCAGGTAGTCCCAGCCGTCCTTTTCGAAAATGCCACCCGCCCGAATCGAGTTGGCGTACGTCATGTGTCTGGTGACGTGGTGCACCCCGTGCCCGTTGATGGTCGTCTCGTAGTCGCACTGCGGAAATCCGATCGTCGCCATCGGGGTGAGAGCGGTGCCGAATCCGGCCGCGATCTGGGTTGCGGGCCGATCCAATGGCCAGAATGAGCCGATGGCTTTGAGGGAAGCAAGCCGATCCGGGGCCAAGACCTCGATGAAGGTGAGATCTGGCCCAAATTCATCTGTGCGTGGGCGGGCGAGGACGTGCTCCATTACCTCGTGCGATTCAAGCCGAATACCGTAGGCACGGCGGTTCACGAGCGTGAGTGTATCCCCTCCCAACCTGCCGAACTCACACTCCGGGCGGCATGCGTGGAGACAGTGGTGGGCGGTTAAAATTCCGTGGCGTGTCCCCTTCTTGACTAAAACGCCGCTGCCTAAAGGCGTGAAGCTGTGGGCGTCGTCCCCGCGAATCCGGTTCACGGCGACTGAGTAGTCACTGAAGGCGCGCGTGAGCACGTCGTCCATGAAGGTTTGAGGTAGATCGCCGACCGTCATGTACGCTTTGCCCGGAGGAATAACGAGTGGCCCATCGGGCGTCTGAACTGTCTGGTTAGTGACGAGGCCTTTCACCGGCCGAAAGTAAGCCGGTGTGTTCCTCCATCGCAAAGCAAATCGCGCGGGAGGTTCCGATGTATCGCGCAGGCCGATATTAGGTCGCCCAGTCGGCGCAGAGGAGCTCGGCCTGGGCAAGAACGGTTTGGGTGGCTTGCTCCTGCTTGTCAGGGGGGTAGTCGTAGTTGCGGAGGATGCGTTTCACCATGGCGCGGATTTTCGCGCGGACGGCTTCTTTGATCGTCCAGTCGATGGTGACGCTTTTGCGCATGCCTTTGACCAGGTCCCGGGCGATCGCCTTGAGGGTAACGTCCCCGAGTTCGGCGACGGCACTGTCGTTGGTTCCGAGGGCGTCGTAGAAGGCGAGCTCGGCATCATTGAGGCCGAGGTTTTGTCCGCGGTTGAGTGAGGCTTTGAAATCTTTGGCGGTTGAAATTCATGGTTTGCTCTTCAGCGCCGCGAAGAGTTGCGCGCCGAGGGTACCCGGACAAAATGCCCGGGTAAATGTCCGGATACCAGAGCGGCATTTGGCAGGATGCTGAGAATGCGGGTCAGGTGGTTCGGGTATCCCGCCAAAGTGGTTGGATATTTGGCGGGATTCCACGGTTTGGCCCTGTCGTCCTTGGGAATCCCGACACTTTGTCGGGATTTTTGTCGGGATTCGGGTTTTAGGCCCCGGGCGCGCTTTGAATCCCGACACTTTGTCGGGGTTCCTGTCGGGATTCGGGTTCATGGGCGAATCACGTGGTAGCGGGTAGCGCGGCCCTTACCACCCCGGCGGATAAGCCCCACTTCCAAGAGTTTCTTCAGTACGCGCTGGGCTTTGCGTTCATCAAAGCCCAAGGCAGTCATCAGCTCCGGGCTGGTGACCGACTCCCGCCCGACCATGAACTGCCAGGCTCTGCGCTCATCTTTGTTGAGGCGAGCGAAAATCTGGGGGCTTAGATCGACGAGGGCGCCCGACGGACTGCGATACAAGGTGAGGACCAGGTAGGGGTCTTCCCAAGTATATTTAGGCAGGGGCAGCCCGGCCTGAGTCGCGCTTTCGCGCATGGTCTTGAGGCCAAGGCCGCGCTCTTCCGCCAATTCCATTCTTCCGAAGACGTAGTGCAGGGTCGGGTTGCGGCTGAGCATGGGAGCGTTGAAGGCCTGCAACTGCTGGAGGGTGATGGGTGCGACCGGCTGGCCGGGGCTCTTGATGACGATCGTATCCGGTGTTACGACCAGCTGACATTTTGCACCGGTGATCGAGTAGTCGCGATGAACCAAGGCGTTGACTACGCCCTCGCGCGCAAGGGCGAAGAAGGGCTGGTTCGCTTCCTGGCGGCGGGCCGTCGAGCGGTCAATCGGATCAGGGAGCTTGTCGCGCAACCACTTTAGGGCCTCTTCGGGAACAAGGACCTGGGGTCCGTCAAAGTCGCGCGGCTTGTCTTCCCGGCCGCCGGCGTGGTGAATGGTGCCAAGCAGTCCGGCCTGTGGCATCGCATCGCGGGGCGACTTGCCGAACAAGAGCACGCCGAAGGCGGACGGAAGGAGTTTGTTTCCATCGTGCAACAGCAAGCCCTGTTGCACGAGGCGACGGTTAAAGGCATCCGAACCTATCGGATCGGCGATCCGAACAGCGGTCCGGTATTGGTTGAGGGCCTCCGGGGAGAAATCGGACATGTCCGCATGCGGCACGGCATTCTCAAACTTGGATAATTGCACCGCCTTGGGTTCCTCTTCCGCCGCTGCCGCCCGGGCGAGCGCCTGGGCGATGAACTCCTTGTTCTCTGCCTTGATCACTTCCTGCAAGTCTCGGTCGAACATTTGCACGGAAACGCCGTTGTCTTGGAGGTATTTGATGCCTTTGCGGTCGACCAGTGGGTCGGGGTCTTCAATGCCCACCCAGACCTCCTTTATACGCGCGAGGACTATGCGCTCGGCGCAGCTCAGCTTGGGGTGCTTCCGAGCGCCGGGGGCGCACGGTTCTAAGGTGGAGAACAGCTTTGCTCCGTCCAAGCTGTTGGCCCGGTTCTTTCTTTCCAACAGGGCAAACTCCGCGTGGTCGCCCCAGCGTAGCTCTCCACGGAACGCAGTTTCGATTGATCCGTCCGCCTTGTAAAGCACCGCGCCCACTTTCGGCGGCGGCTTGCCATCGTGGCGTGGCTCATGCAGAGACTGCTTCATCACCTCGATGGCGTGTTCCATCAACTTTCTTGGCTCGAACTCAGGTTTCTTTGGCATATCTGAGAAGTGTTAGGTCTGAGTCTTAGCGGTGCGGAGACGAATGAGAACCCGTGCAGCCGCCGATGCCGCTGCCGCCG
>CAZUVM010000094.1:0-5570 GCA_964623885.1 uncultured Verrucomicrobiota bacterium | reverse complement strand
TTCGTCCGATCAAACTTCTGGTACTGCTCGATGCTCCCGACACGAGCCAGGCGAAAATACTCGTGCAGCACCTTTCCACCGGATTCAACGAAGTACTCCGTGCCGTAACCCACACCCGGGGAATTCGAGGAGAAGTATTTGAAGCCGGCAATCTTGCCATCGGTGTTTCTCTTCCATTCGATGAAGATTACGGAATGTCCCGTCTTATTGCTGCGGCTGAAATCCAGGAAATCGCCAGCTCGGGCGTCTTCGAGGTTTTCGATTTTCTTGCCCAGGCCATAGGCGACAATGCCAAACTGGGGCGAATCGCCTGGGCCTTCAATGTACCATAATTGCAGCAGATTAAAGAGATCACTGAACGACATCCCATTGAAATCATCCGGGTCCAAACCCTTTTGAATGTTCCGGTATTGCATGGCGCGGCAGAAGACTTCGAACGTCAGTCCGCAACAGTAACTGCAGCGCGTCCAATTCGGATGCGCCTTGGCCACGATACGGCTTTTGTACCAAATGTCCTGCGTCACACCATTGTAGAGATCGTATTCGAGCGGCTTGCAGCGATAAGGATACGAACCGTCGGTCGGGTAACATCCGGCGACCGCCAGCACATACGGGTTTAGCGATCCTTCCGTGTCATCCTGCACCACGCCCAGTTTAGCAATCTTTTGATCTACTGGACTGAAGTTTCGACCATCCACTGGGTATTTGGCGTGACGAAATTCCTCGATGGTCATATGTGAGGAATCCGAGGGGAGGTGAACCGAAAGCTGAATACTGTTGACGTTAGTATCCGCTGCATCCGCATTAGTGGCAGAAGTGATTTGCGTTTGGGGTTCCGCCATAGCAACCCAGGCAAGAGTGGCAACGAAGAAAGCGAAAAAGCGGACCTGAGAAGCAAAACTCATAAACAATTGTCCCGGGCACCTTAACACAGCCAAGTACTGCCCGGTCAAGTCTAATGGGATAGAGGACTCTGATAGCTTGGTTGTGAAAAACTGAAGCGGCGCGAAACTTGCGCCTTGACCACTATTCATTGCTCCAGCTAATAAACATTTCGCATGCTATTGCGTCCCGCTCGCCCCTGACTATGCACCCACCGCTCTCCACCGACACCGGAAACGCAACTTCTTTCTCCACTGGCCGCGGCATTCTGGTCCTGAGCGCGATTGTCGCCGCTCTAGGATCGTTTTTGTTCGGCTTTGATACGGCCGTAATTTCGGGCACCACCCAAGCCCTTCGCGACGTTTTCGCGCTCAGCGATAACTTGCTCGGATTTACGGTCTCGAGCGCATTGCTCGGAACCATGGTTGGTTCACTGCTGGCGGGCCGACCGGCGGATTGGTGGGGACGGCGCCCGGTGCTCGTTATTCTCGCGGTATTGTTCCTGATTTCGGCGGCCGGTTGCGCTCTGGCATGGAATTGGTATGCGCTGTTGGCGTTCCGCTGGCTGGGAGGCGTGGCCGTGGGTGCGGCTTCGGTGGTTTGTCCTATGTACATCACGGAGATCGCGCCGGCTCGACGTCGCGGGTTACTCGTTGCTGTCAGCCAACTGAACATTGTAATCGGCATTCTCGTTGCTTATCTCTCGAATTACCTCTTGGCCCATTTTCTGGGGGCGGAATACGCCGGCGCGTGGCGGTGGATGTTCGGGGTTATGGGGTTGCCTGCTCTGGCATTTCTGCTCACCAGCGTCTTCCTGCCCGAGAGCCCACGTTGGCTGGTCAAGCAGGGTCGGCCTGAACAAGCGCGGCAAGTTCTCACTCGTTTTGGACACGAGAATCCGGCGGCCGAAGCATCTGAGATTCAGGAATCGCTCAAGGCTGAAGTCTCCGGGGAGCATCAGCGACTATTCCAGCGAAAGTACCTCAAGCCGCTGCTGCTGGCCTGCATGGTGGGCGCTTTCAACCAACTCGATGGCATTAATGCAGTCATCTATTACACCGCAGATATTTTCAGAATGGCTGGAGCAGACAAGACCGGCGCGCTCATGCAGTCGGTTATTGTTGGGCTGACGAATCTCATTATGACGATAGTGGCGATGGCGCTGATCGACCGGGTGGGAAGGAAAGCGCTGTTGTTGGTTGGTTCGGTAACATTTGTTCTCTCCCACGGTCTCGCCGCCTATGTTTTTGCAACGCACGCGCAGGGTTGGATCGTTATCGCCGCGATGATGGGCGTGGTTGGGTCACACGCGTATTCGCAAGGAGCTGTGGTTTGGGTCATGGTTTCTGAACTTTTGCCCAACGCGGTTCGCGCCTCCGGATCCGCGGCGGTTTGTTTCCTAATCTGGGTGCTTTGCGCTGCCGTTAGTTGGTCATTCCCCGTGGTGGCTGCCGCCTCGGGCGCCTATGCCTTCGGGTTCTTCGCAATAATGATGGTGCTGCAATTTGTCCTGGTCCTGAAGTACTTGCCGGAAACCAAAGGGATTTCGCTCGAAGAGCTGCAAAAGCGGCTCGGAGTACATGATTGAAGGACGGGACGGACAGCACGCCACCACGCCGTGATCAGCGTTTGGTGCGTTGTGCCTCGCTGCGAGTACCCGCGGGCGTTTGGTAATCGGAATGATGAGCGTTTGGCTTCGCGCCAATGCAATTGTCGATCAGCCACGCAGACCCAACCGTCACGATGGCCCCTATCAAGGTGTACCACGGCCAAAAGATCTCCGTTCCAAAGGTCTTCATCCAGAGCGGCCGGCTGACTTCCCAGAGCGGCAGCACCTGGATCGCAGTCATCACTGATAGCGAGATCAGCATGCTGGTCACGACGGACACAGGACTCCGTTTGCTCCAGAACACCGACAATGCCAGGCCTCCCACCAATGCGCCACTGGTCAAGCCGCGCAACGAGAAGGCAGCGTTTAACACGAACTCAACCTGCCGGCTCAAGTAGGCAATCAGAACCAATGCCGCAGCCCAAAACACGGTTGAGAACCGGCTGAACCTTAAAAAGAAGAGCTCGCTGCGTTGCGGCCACAAGCGCTGAACAAAATCCATCGTAGACACCGAGGCGAGCGAAGTGAGCGCCGAACTGACTGAGGACATGGCGGCCGAAAGGATGGCGACGATGAGAAAACCTTTAAGCACATGCGGCACCTCGGTAACCATGAAAATGGGAAAGATAAAATCATTGGCTTTGATCCCGGAGCCTGGGCGCGGTTCGGGCAGCGTGATTTGCAAAGGATGTCCCTGATAAAAAACCCAGAGCATCGCCCCAACCACCAAAAAGATGAGGAATAATGGAAAAATGACCACCGCGCTCAGGACCAGGGCCTTGCGGCCGTCGGCCACCGACTTGCACGCTAAAACGCGCTGCACAATAAGCTGCTCGGCGCCATGTGAAGACAACACGACGACGGTTCCCCCAATTAAACCCATCCACAGATTGAACGGCGCGCCGAGCAGGAACTTCAACCAGGAGGTCCCGACCGGCGGCAGGGCATTGATCCAATGCAGCTTGCCGGCCGCAGATGCTTTCGCGATCACAGCGCCAAAGCCGCCGTCGATCAACGTCGGGATATAGAACAGGGCGAACAAGCCGCCCAGCAGGAACAATCCAAACTGTACCGCGTCAGTCCAAATGACGGCTTTAACGCCGCCCACGTAGGTGTACAGAAGTGCCAACATCACGAACAAGAGGATCGAACCAAAAACCGGATCGCCAAATCCCACGCGCATCAGGGGTTCGCCGAGGATAAGCTTGACCGGAATGCTGGCTACATAAACGCGAACACCGGCCGCCAGAGTTTCGCTCAGCAAAAAGAATCCGGCGGCGGTCTGGCGCGCCGGCTCGCCAAAGGCACGGGCAAAAAGCTGGTAAGGCGAATAGATTTCACCTTTGAAATAATGCGGCACCAAAACAACGGCCAGAATGATCCGCGCGATAACATAGCCGAGGATCATCTGGAGAAAGGCGATATCGCCGCCGTACGCCATCGCCGGCACGCCGATAATTGTCAGGGCACTGGTCTCGGCCGCAACGATCGACAGCCCGATCCCCCACCACGGAACCGTTTTGCTCCCGAGAAAATAATCACGGGTATTGCGCTGGTCCTTCCCAAACCAAAGGCCCAGGCCAATGATTCCAAGGAGGTAAGCCACAATGATGAACCAATCGCCGGCACTAAAAAATGCATTCATCGTTGCGCGCGGAATTTTAAATTCCGAATTTGGAAATTAAAATGCAAACAAATGCGAATTCGGAAAATTCGGACTTTGAAACAGCCGCTGATCGCGGCGTGAGCTTTGGAGTTCCGGAATTGATGTCGGACTCGTGGGGACTTATCCGACGTCCGCTCTCGTCCGAAGCAACTCCTCGATAGCGTCGGGCAAACCGGCGCAAAGGTCATCGAACAGCTCCCGACAATGACACTCGGATAACTGCAGCGGCGCCGAGGCGGCGTAAATAAAGCCGCGCGTGGTTTGTTGCGCGTAGCCGAGGAGACCCTGGCGCAGCGGTAATGAATAAACCTCGAGCGTCAGGCCATAAACGAGTGTATGCCAGGCGCTCGCCTCCCCACTATCCACCGCCTGGAGATAGCGTTGGACCATCCGCTGATCCCGCAGCGGCCGCAGCTTTCGCAACTGGCTCTGTCCAACACGGCGGCTAGCCAAGGCAAAGTTGCTCAGCAACGGTTCATCGACGAGGCGCTGATCCAACTCGATCAGCTCGCGCAATTCCATGCGCGCGGTGTGGCCGTGGGCGGCTTCGATCGCTGGCAATTCCAGCGGACGCAGGATTTGATCCTGGTATTGGAATAGAAACGCGCGCAGGGACGCCAAATCGCGCACCGGTGTCAGCCGCAGCAGAGACGAAACGGAGCCGAGCGTGACCAGGCCATCGGCCGAGCCCAATTGCTCGGTCAGCGGATGCCAGTCGCCCAGCCACTCGGCCGCGTCGCTGATTGCCACTTGCGGTTGTTTCACCATAGCAAGATTTCGATTTTTACCCTGCACTTCGCGCGCGGTGATTGCCAGAAGTAAATGTTGAAAAATGCGACAAATATCCCTTGCACGCTGGTGGACCTTTTGCTTTATTCTTTACACTTGCTAATCCCTGCATTTAGGGCGCATGATTCGGGGAAGAGAAAGGCAACGCATCATGGCTACAGTCGATTTTGCAGTCGGTATCGGAGGTGAAAACGGACAAGGCATCGCGAGCACAGGAGACATCCTGGCGCGTATTTTCGCGCGACGCGGCCTTCATGTTAACGCCTACAATGCTTATCAATCAATAATTCGGGGCGGTCACACGTTTTTGACCATTCGCGCGGGGGACAATCCGGTGCGGAGCATGGGTGACAAACACGACGTGCTGGTGCCGTTGAACCAGGACACGATGGATCGGCATTTGCGACTGATGCGCGCCGGCTCGCGCGTGGTGTACGATTCCGAGCGCTTGAAGCCCGGCGAGACCGCGGCGGGCGTGCAGCTTTGCCCGATGCCGATGAAGCAGATTTGCGGCACGAACAAGTTGGCAGCCAATACCGCAGCGCTGGGCGCGGTGCTCCAAATGCTGGGCATTGAATCCGAAGCGCTTGAATCGGTAATTGCCAAGCAATTCAAGAAGAAGGG
>CAZUVM010000093.1:0-9056 GCA_964623885.1 uncultured Verrucomicrobiota bacterium | reverse complement strand
AACGCAAACGATGTTTGGGAGCAAACCAAGGCACGTCTTGCTGCCCTCCCGCTCTTGAGTCGATGCGTGCTCGATCTCTCCGCCGTTCGTTTTATCGACAGCTCCGGTTTGGGCGTGATGATCCGCGCAAAGAAATTCGCCCAGGCCCACCAAAAGGAACTTCATTTTTCCAACCCCTGCTCCGCCGTTCTCAACGTGTTGCATCTCGCGCGCCTTGAATCGTATCTGCTCGCGCCGCTGGAGAAACAAGCCGCGACGCTGGCCAATGCTTGATGACGAGACCTGGCCCTGGCGAGTCGATCAAAATGTGCCTTTACTGCGGTCGGCCCCTGCTCTAGGCTTCGCACTCTGATGCGCGCCGCCGCGGTTTTCTTTCCAAATCGCTTGGGTCTTATTTTAAACGTGGGTCGCACGTCCGGGCGCAAATCGTCACCCTCAAATAATCGGCGACGCCGCTTCCTGAGGAACAATGCGAATCGGCTATGAAGAAACTGCCATTCTCACAATCGAACAAATCCTCCGCCACCAATCTGACGCGCCGCCATTTCTTGCGACGGACTGCCATTGTAGCGGGTGGTGTCGCGCTGCCGACGCTCATTCCGGGATCGGCGCTGGGTTTGGATGGTGCCGTTCGCCCAAGTGAACGCATCGTCATGGGCGGCCTGGGCATCGGTGCTCGTGGAACCCATGACTTGCGCTGGATGCTGCCCGAAAAAGACGTCCAGTTCGTCGCGGTGTGCGACGCCCGCCGCTCCCAGCGCGAAGCCATTAAGAAGATTATCGACGCTAGGTACGGCAATCACGATTGCGCAACTTACCGGGACATGCGCGAGTTCCTTGCGAGCCGCACCGATATCGATGCGCTGCTCATCGCCACCGGTGACCGCTGGCATGCGTTGGCTTCCACTATGGCCATGCGGGCCGGAAAGGACGTTTATTCGGAGAAGCCCTCAGCCATGACTGTCGCCGAAGGCCAGGCCGTCGTAGCCACCGCTAAAAAGTACGGCCGCGTTTATCAAACCGGGACCCAGCGGCTAAGCGAAGAGAATTTTACCTTTGCCAACGAGCTTCTCCGGCTTGGCAGACTGGGCCACGTGCATACAGTGCGCGCTCATATCGCTCCCTGGGACGCCGCCGAAATGAAATACGACTGGCTGCCCGGCGAAACACAGCCCAGCCGGGACGAACTCGATTGGGACGAATGGCTCGGACCCTGCCCCTGGCGGCCTTATAATGTCGAATACGTTCGCGGTGGCTGGCGCGGTTACTACGATTTTCATACAAGCTGCATTGGCGAATGGGGTGCCCATACTTTCGCCCAGTGCCAGGTGGCGATGGACGCGGCCAATACGTCCGGTGTCGAATACCGTTACGTAAACAATCCGACCGGCGACGGCATGACGATCCGGTTCGCCAATAAAATCAATATGGTTTTGTCTCGCGACAATCAATGGTGGCACGGCTCCTGTGGCGTCCGCTACGAGGGCACCGAAGGTTGGGTTGCGATAGCCGACGGTTACCCCCGCCCCGAGGTCTCATCACCCGCCTGGCTGGCTGATTTCTCGAAAATCGTAAAAGACTACCAGGCTCGAACACAACGGCCGATGAGCCACGTCCGCGACTTCCTCAATTGCGTCAAATCGCGGCGATTGACCGTTGCCAATCCCGAAGTGATGCATCGCTCGATGAGCACCGTCCATGCCGCGAATATCTGCATGTGGCTTAAGCGCGACCTGCGCTACGATCCCGTTAAGGAAGCCTTCATCGGGAACACCGAAGCCAACCGGCTCCGCTCACGCGCGATGCGCGAACCCTGGATCATCTAATTGCAACCGATCTCCCCTATTATGCGCTCCTTTTTCATTCTCCTCTGTGTGCTTCTCAGCACTTGTGCCTACGCTGCTGCCCCTGCCGGTCCGACGGTTAGCGACCTCGTCAAGGTTCTGAAGTCTGACGCGTCCCAAAAAGACAAAGCAGACGCCTGCCGCGAGCTGGCGCGTGTCGGCAATCGCGATGCCGTCGAAGCCCTGGCCGCCCTGCTGCCCGACGAAAAACTTTCTCACATGGCGCGCTATGGGCTGGAGACAATCCCGAGTTCTGCGGTTGATAAGGCGTTCCGCGACGCACTCGACAAACTCCACGGCCCACCGCTCGTTGGCGTTATCGGAAGCATCGGCGTGCGTCGCGACACGCACGCTGTCAAGGCACTCGCGAAGCTATTGCACGCCGACAATCCTGAGGTGACGGATACCGCTGCGCGATCTCTCGGCAGCATCGGCACTGATTCGGCCGCAAAAGCTTTAGCTGGCGTACTCACCAACAGTCCGGCCGGCACAACACAGCTCGCCATTTGCGAGGGACTGTTGCGCTGCGCGGACCGGTTTGCCGCCGCCGGCAATAAACAGTCTGCCTTGCGCATTTATGACCGCCTCCGTTCGTTGCCGGAACCACACCAGGTGCGCACGGCGGCCTGGCGGGGGTCCATCCTGGTCCGGAAACAAGATGGCCTGCCGCTGCTCATGAAGGCCATCCGCAGCCCGGATTATTCCTTGTTCGTCGCCGGCGCCCGCACGGCCCGTGAAATGCCTGGCCGGGACGTCACCCAGGCGCTATGCCGCGAACTGGCGGAGCTCCCGGTCGATAAACAGGTCGTCCTGTTGCAGGAATTTGGGCAGCGCGGCGACTCTGCGGCTATACCGGCTCTATTCACGGCGGCATCGCACTCCGATCCCGCTGTGAGCATCGCCGCGATCAACTCCATTGCAAGCCTGGCGACCACGCCGGCACTGGCGCATTCAAACATCGTGCCCTCTATGTTGCCCGTGCTCACTAGTCTTATGCTGGGAGCCAATCAGGACATTGCCCAGGCGGCGCAAAACGCTTTGGGCGCCCTTCCCGGTCAAGAAGTGGATGACGCTGTCCTGGCAATGCTCGCGCCCGGAAACCAAAACCTCTCGCGACAGAAAGCCCTCGACCTCGTCTCCCGGCGCCGGATGACCTCCGCACTGCCGCAGCTCTTCACCATCGCCCGCGGCCCGGACCCCGAACTTCGCACCGCCGCTGTGAAGCGGATCGGTGAACTCGCCGGCGCCGCGCAGTTACCTGAACTGCAGAACCTCTTTACTCTTGCGCGCGACCCCGGTGATCTCGAAGCCACGGAGGAAGCTCTGGCAACCGCCAGCCAACGCGCGCCCGATCCCGAACAGTGGGCTAAACGCCTGGCCGCCGGCTGGGACTCCGCTCCCGTGCCCCAAAAATGCGGCCTCGTCCGCGTCTTTTCCGCCATGGGCGGCACTAACGCACTTCAGGCTGTGCGCCTCGGCGTTACGGATCCGCGACCAGAGGTCCGCACCGTGTCCTTGCGCGCGCTGGGCGGCTGGAACAACGGCGCTGGCTCAGCCGATTTGCTCGAAATGGCACGTTCGGCGCCGGACACGACCGAGCGCACGCTCGCCTTACACGGCTTCCTGGAGTTGGCGGCGCAATCGGATCTGCCGGCGACTAACCGGCTAGCGTTGTGCCGCGGTGCCGCGCCGCTCGTCAAAACGGATGACCAGAAACGAATGCTCCTGGCGGCGTTGGGCGAACTTCGCTCCGCAGAAGCGCTCGAACTGATTCGCCCCATGCTGGATGAACCCGCGCTTAAAGAGGAAGCCTGCACCGCGACGGTAACCGTGTCCGAAGGCATTCTGCAGGGCCGAAATGCCTCCCAATCGGCGCCGCGCGTGATCGAAGCCCTCGAACAGGTCGTTAAGCTGGAACCAAAACCCGAGCTGCTCAAACGCGCGCAATCCGCCTTGGAGAACGCCCGCTCCAAAAACCACGGCACCTGACATGAGTGACATTGTTTATCCTCGTAGCCCGCGTGAAACGATGTGCGGCTGGATGCACCTGCCCCGCTTTGTCGACAAAATCCGACTGCACCTGGCCGGCAAATTACATCCCGATTACCAACCCAATTTTTGCAAAAAGGGATTTGACGCCCTTTGGCTCGAAACCGCCGGCGTCGAGGCTGAGGCTTTTATCGACGTCGTTCGTCGCTCGATTACTGATGGGGAAGTTTGTGACTGGGTGCTCAAGAACGTAAAGAAGCCGGACTCTGTAAAAGAGGCGCACCGCGCTCGAATGCTCGACTATCCAAAGAAGAATGATGCAGAAATGCAGGCCCGGCTGAAGATGCGCAAGGAACAAGCCGGCCTGTCCCACCGCGATGAAATCCAAATCTTTGTCGATTTCATCGACGCGGATGAAAAACGGATCTGATTAGTTGTCGGCGCATGAGGTTTGTTGCGGTTGGCTTGGCCCTTTTGGTCGCGAGCAGTGCGAATTCAGAGAGCTTCATTGCCGGCGCTGATTTCTCGCACCTGGCTTTCTTTGAGTCCGAAGGAATTGTCTACCGGAATGGTGGTCAAGTGCTGGACGGACTGCAAATCCTCAGCCGGAACGGACTAACCTGCGTGCGTTTGCGCTTGTTCACGAGTAGCGCAGCCCAGGCGCAGGCTGACCCATACAATTATACCAACAACCTAAATTACACCGTTCCCCTGGCCGTTCGGGTCAAAAGCGCAGGCCTGCAGTTTCTGCTGGATTTTCATTACTCCGATACCTGGGCCGACCCAGGACATCAGGCTAAGCCTGCTGCCTGGACCAGTTTGAGCTTCGCCCAATTGGTCCTGCAAATGCGCAATTACAACAGCAACTGCATTGCCGCATTCAAGGCAGCCGGCGCACTGCCCGACTACGTCCAGGTCGGAAATGAAATTACCTCAGGATTGCTGTGGCCGGACGGCGAAGTTGGCGGCGCGTATGACACGCCTACACAGTGGTCGAACCTGGCACAACTGCTGAATGCCGCGGTGCAAGGTATCCGGGATGCCGCAGGCGCGCAGATGCCGAAGATCATTATCCATATCGACCGCGGCGGCGATTGGAATACCACGAAATGGTTCTTCGATAGCCTGCCCGCCGTTTCGTTCGATGTCATCGGCGAAAGCTATTATCCGTTTTGGCATGGACCGTTGGCTAACCTCGCGAATTGCCTGACCAATGCTGCCGCTCGTTACGGAAAACCTGTCCTGGTTGCCGAAACGGACTTTCCCTGGTCCAACTCAACTAACGTTTACTCAATACCTGCTACTCCTGACGGCCAGGTGCAATATGCCACCGCCCTGGCTCAAGTCGTCAATGGTGTGCCGCATCGGCTCGGCCTCGGCATTTTCTGGTGGGGAACCGAATACCAGCATGTCGCCGGTGTCAATACAGCCGGATTCGAATACCGATCCTTCTTCGACAGCAGCGGAAATGTGCTACCGATCGCGGGTGCCTTTGGACAAATGGTAGCGCCGCTAAATTTGGGCGCCGATTTGGGTGGCGGTTCTCTGGCTCTCACGTGGCCGCTGAGCGGCGCGGGTTTTTCTCTGCTCACATCAACCAACGTAGCAATTGCCTCGGTATGGAGCGCTGTAACCAATAGCGTTCAGACTATCGGCACCACCTTTAGTGTGACTGTTCCAGTGGACCTAACCCACAACCACTATTACCGCCTGCAATCTCCTTGAACCGGATACTTGGTAGTTTAGCGGGCGTTTTCATTAACACCTGGCTTTAGCCAGGTGTGGGAGTCGGCTTACGCTCTTGAACTGTTTTCAACAGTTTTTGTATGCCAGCCAACCGCTGAGAGCGGTGAGCGTTCGTACTCCGGCGGAAGTTACACCGGCATCAACCGCCGGACGACATTCCTTTGATATATTCCTGATACTTCTCCGCGACCTTGGCTTGCTGTTCGTCGCCCTCGTGCAAATAGAATCGGTAACGGAACGTGATGCTCTTGCCGTCGGGGACCACAAGATTACCCGCCGTCTTATCCGCCAGCTTCTCGAAATCGTGCTGGCCAAATGGATTGGCGGCGAACAGGCCGTAATCGCGCACGTGCCACCACGTTGGATGGCGCGGGTTCTGCGGATTATCAAAAATGGCCGCCCCCACCGTTTTGCCGTCAACCGGCCCGTAATAATCGCACCAGGCGGCCCGCTTGCCCCACGTCTCCCCATCGCGGACCCCTTCGCTGTTCACGATATGGCCGTGCCCCACCTTGCCTTTCAATCGCATGGTTTCCGCCAATCGCAGCGCCATCGTCCCTTCCTTTGTATCGCCGAACGTCAGCGGACCGTTCGTCGCGTGCAGTGTGATTTGGAAATCAAATACGCGCTCGCTCGGGCGGCTTGGATGATAAATTTTCAAGCTGCGCTCATCCGTGCAGATCACTTTGCCATCCGGAGTGATCCAATCGTTGCGCGAACTGATGACGCCCGCGTCCTGGCCGGATTTGATTTCGGTGAAAGCCTGATGAACGGTTTTCCCAAAATTATTCTGCTCGCTCCAGAAATCGATTCCATTCAAATCCCCATGCGCGAACCAAAATGACCGATGATGTTTGTGGTCGTGTTCCTCGTCAGGCGTGGTTTTCATCGGCCAATTTCGAGTCATCGGTGCGCCGCCCGGCCCAATCAGCGGGTAGCAATACGGCCGCGGGACGTCTTTGAAAAAGTATTCTGTAAAAAGCGCGCCATCGATTTCGACGCGCAGCCGATCAGCCAATTGAGTAATTTGGACACCCGAACGCGCTCCGCCAGACGCCGCAGTTGAGGGTTGCGCTCCACAAACCACCGCAAACCCGATTAAACTAACTCCGAATAAAAGGAGCTTGAGCATAGTGAAGCCACTGTGCTGAACCCGACTCAGAAAAGTCAATGCGATTGTCTCGTCGTTCAGCAATAGCGGAAAGAGAACTGTTGCCTTGGCCTTCCATCGCCCGCAAGATAAGATGATATGAGTGGCACAATGCCCCCGCCTCAACCCGGAATATCTTGTAATAGCCGTTAAGGCGGTAATCTCGTCGCAGTTACAATGAAGTCTGAGAGACTCGCCAGCACGCTGGTTCAGGCCGCGTTGATCCTTTTCGCAATCGTCATGTGCGCCTGGGGAAGCGTCCCATGGCTTTCCACTGTTGGAATCGGTCTATTTGGGGTGAATGCCATCAGTGCCCAGGTCAATACCACGGGAAGATCGCAGCGTTGGGGCATCCCGATAACAGCAATTGCCAGCCTGCTGACGATGGCAGGTTTAATCCTGTTGCATCGCAGCTTCTGGAGCACTTATCTCGATTTTTATTATGCAGTTATCATCTGGCTCCTGGCCGGTTTGCTACTGCCGCTTGGCTGGAATCGAACCAGGCCGAATGCACCTCAGTGGAGAGCGGTAATCCTGTCCCTGGCGTGGGCCGGGTGCTGCCTCTGGCTGGCCACTGCCTATGAGCATAACACCCGCGGCCCCTTTTACGTTGGGCTCGGGGTTAGCGCTGCTTTGCTCGTTGTGTGGAAGCTTTGGTTTCAACTTTCGACTCTTGCAATCCAAGGCATCAACACGCTGCTCCTGATCGTCATTGGACTGCCTTTGGCCGACCTCTTTCTGCATCCAGGCTACGCCCGGCGGCCTAAGCCGGAGGAACTGCAGCACTATCGCAAGTATTACTGTTACAAAGCCGCGAAAAACGACCGCGCCGCCTTCGAGGTCTGGTGGAATTATTTCTATTTTGATCAGTACAAAACGCTGGAAAAACAATTGATTATGAGGGACTCCGGGCCCCTGCGTTTTCGTTTTCGCCCCAACAGCCATGGTACGCTGGTCCGCAGTCAAATCTCTATCAATAGCCTCGGCTTTCGCGGCAAGGAAATCCCGACCGAAAAAGGCAACACCTATCGGATTGTAACTCTCGGGGAGTCGACCACATTTGGGTTCACGATCGATCCCGACGATAAACCGTGGCCGGAAATCCTGGAGACTATGATCCGCGAGCGTTTGCATCCCGACCGGCCGGTGGAAGTCATTAATGCGGGGATACCTGGAGCCGACGTGGTTTACAGCCTGAGGCGCCTGCAATCAGAAATCCTCCCGCTGAAACCGGACATGCTGATTTGCTATCACGGCATCAATTGCTTTCATCTGCTGGACCGGGGTCAACCTGCGCTTGAAGGGCGCCCGCCCCTTTACTTGCCTCGGCCATTGCAACTGCTTGCTGATTGCGAGTACCGCGTGAAACTCCAAAGTTATGGGCGCAATCTGGCCGCTCAACTGCTTAACCAAACTTCGAGCGCGCCCGATGTAATGCGGACGGATTGCGCACAAGCATATCGGGACTTAATCCATGCCGCGCAGACCAATCACATCCGTTTTGTCCTGGCCAATTTTTCGATGGCCGTCAATGACCGCAGCCCGGCTGACGTGGTGGAGTTCTTTCGCCCGCGATTCCCAAGCGTTTGCCTCGTTCTCCGAAACAATGACGCTCATTCCCAATTGGTGGAACAACTCGCGCGCGATTATCCTGACATCTCTTTTGTAAACACTCATCCGAACTTGGATGGAGAAGAGGAAAAATATCTGGATCTGGTGCATTTCTGCCATGCCGGGGACCAACAGTTGGCGGAGAATTTCTTTGCAGGGATTCGAAAGGTCCTCGAGGAGGATTTGACACACTCAGCCACAACGGCTTCGAGCCGTTGAAGGGCGGGAGAAAGCAACCACTTCGACGACCGTTACACCTTGCCGGTTAACAGCGCGCAGCTTTAGAGCAACGGCAGTTATCGAACCATAACCTGGTCTTTGCGCACCCAACCAAATCGCCGTGAATCAGTGCTTACCTGGAGCCACTCGTCTTTGCGGTCCAACACTTTTAATTCCGCCCCATCATGCACCATGAAGGCGGTGGGCGACTCGTTCAACGGCCCCTGGCGAACGGGGGTGTCCTGGCCTATCACAATTGCCGTAGCCCGGCGGCCTTGCTCAAAAGCGGTCGCGCATACGCCACCTAAGAATAATGTCATTACCGCGAACACAACGATCCAATTCCTTAGTCTCGCTTTCCAGTTTGGTTGCAATTGTCGCGCGGCAAGCAGCAGGAAACACACCCAAAGTCCGCCGGCAGCCGCCAACGTCCATTCGTTCAACGTAAGCCGGCCCGACCAGCGCTGCCACCAATCGGGAAAAACTGTTGGCCCTTG
>CAZUVM010000092.1:0-53234 GCA_964623885.1 uncultured Verrucomicrobiota bacterium | reverse complement strand
TCAAGAGCGCAGTTGGTGGGTCCAAGTCATTGAAAAACTGAAAAGTATGCTGCCACCGCTCAACTGCATTGCAGTTGAGTTTTCCGCAGCTTGAAAACGTGGGACTAATGAAAAAACGGCTTCCAACTGAATCGTTCCGGTAATGGGAGGATTCCACTTCATCCAGGCGGTCGCCTCGGGCGTGTTTGCCAAAGAATCAATTAAGTGCATGCTCGCGAAATGAGACCTGCACGGTGTACAGCAGTTCCACCACCAAAAGAATCAGCAGGATTTGGTCGAGCAAACCAAGTGCCCGAGCCGTTTCTGCTGGTCGGCTTGATAGCCGCCGTGCGGCGAGTGCTAGTCCTTACGGCCGAATTCGGACAAATGCAAAACCATTCCGAAGAGAACTACAAAAATTTCTTCATCGAATTATCCATTTTGACGTTCCTCATCCTGGCGATAACCGTCTCACTGATGTTGCTACGCCGCCGCAGTCAGCCGAAATCCGAACGGCAGGTATGACCAGGCGCGAACGTCAGATATAGCCCAGCAACCACAGGATGAGAAGTATCAGCAGAATAGTGCCGAGGCCACCGCTCGGATAGTAACCCCAACCCCGGCTGTAAGGCCAGGCCGGGACCGAACCAACGAGCAGCACCAACAGAATAATCAGTAGTATCAAACCCATAGATTTAACCTTTCTAAGTTAATGTCACGTCACCGGGTAGTGGAAACCATGGGGTGTAGGTCTCCAAATGCCGGCCTCGATGCTACCTTCTTAGGATTTCTTGTAAGAGTATTCCCTGGAGCACGGCAGTTGGCGCCGACGCCACTTTCAAACCACCCGATGAATTGCGGCAGATTTACCTGGAACAGAAAGGCGTCGATCCCAACAAAGACACGATTGCCTATTGCCGGATCGGCGAGCGTTCGAGCCACACCTGGTTCGTGCTCACTTACCTGTTGGGGCTAAAGAAAGTGCGGAACTACGACGGCAGTCTGGATCGAGTATGGAAACTGGTCGGGGGCACCGATCGAGAAAGGATAACAAGCCCAGGCCTTTCCGCTCAGATCGCGTAACTTTCGGCAGCACCGTGGGCGGTTTTCCTGATCTCAACTTCAATTGGCTGGACATGGCTGATCATATACGTACCGCGGTGCGAATCGCGTTCGCTTGGTTGGGTACGTCCACGCGCATCGATCGCGCGGGCCATTAGCGTACAGCGCCCTGGTTGTGCAGGGGTACGCCAGTGATGTTCCCACAAGCGCCACCCATGCCCATTGGGCTGACCCAGCAATTGCGCAGCGAGCCACGTCTTGCCACCGTCGGTGCTAACCTCGACTTTGGCCACCTCCGAGTCACCGGTCCAGGCCGCGCCGTGCATCCTGTAAATCGAGCTGGCCGGAACCACCTCGTGCAATGCGGGCCGCGCGATTTGAGCTTTCACTTCCATTTCGCCCACAGGCAACAATTGAATCGGGAGCCCGTCGCGTCGTTCCCAGAATGTGTAATCAGCGGTTTGAAAATAGCCGCAAAAAACCCGGTCGATGACGAGCAGACGGGTGAGCCATTTCACCGAGGCCATGCCGTACCAGCCTCCGACTACCGCGCGCAAAGGATAGCCATGCGCGGGTGACAGTGCCTCGCCGTTCATGCGGTAGGCCAGGAGCACATCGGAATTCAAAGCTTTGGCCAATGGCAAGCTGCGAGCGTAATTGATTTTACCTGGTGAGACCGGCTCCTTTTTGATCTCGCCATGATCGGCCCCTTCTAGGACGACCTCGACGGCGCCCGGCTTGAGGCCGGCCTGGCGAAGGACGTCGCTTAACAGCACGCCAGTCCATTCGGCATTACCTACAGCCCCCAACTCCCACTGAAGTCCGCCGACCTTCGGTGAAAGAAAAATGCGGCTGTTGCCGGCGCATTCCATCACAGCGGAAAGTGTCCGCGACGGCATTTCGGCCAGCTGTTCATGAGTCAAAGCCAGTGGCCGCTCGACCAGGCCCTCGACTGTAAGCCGCCAATCCCGAAGATCGAGCTCCGGTACAGTAAAATGATTCCGCACAAAGAACTGCTCATTGGGTGTCAGGGCGCTGCTCAGCGCCGAAAAGGGATATTCCAGATTTTCGGGCTCACGCTCGCGAATAATCAGGCCCGCAAAGTTGTTCTGTCCGGCGCCGCTACGTGGACTCGCAAGTTCTGTGGCACTGCGCGCCGGCCGCGTTTTGGCGACAAGGTTTTGAGGTCTGCGAGTGGCTTTCATCTTTTGAATCTGCACGGTCTGAAGGAAGTGTCAATTGGGTGTTAACTTCTGACCATCGCAATCAGCAAGCATCTGCGTTCATTTCTGAGCTGCCGTGTACTTGAAATCATCAAAGAAGATTCGCACCATTTGACCTCCGATTGTGGACGTGAAAAGCCCGAAGCGATCGAACAACGTTCCCGCCGCAAGTTGCGCCCGCGGCAATTGGAGCGAGACCGACTCGCCGCCGAGTCGGACGACGATGTTGCCACTGCCATTAGTGCCGGGCGGCTCATAATGCAACGTCCAATCATAGCTCTGCTCCGGCTTCAGGACCGGCCCGGTCTTGGGTGTCCGGACCCTTTGTTCCAGGGCGTACGCGGGTTGGAAATAATGGCCGACGCGCGTTGGGCCGCCAACGTGCACGCCCAGGAACAGCGGACGAGTCTGTGAACGCGGGCCAATGGCCGAATTGGTGACGGCGCTGTTAAACCAGCCCAAGTACATATCCGAGTCCGGCGCTCCCACCAGTAGAACAACTCTGCCGCTGGCCTCCAGCGGACGCTCCAGTGACAGCAGCCCGACGGGGTCCGCATAATATGCAAAACTGCCGCTGCGCCAAAAATTGCCGCCGACTTCGCCGGGCGAGCCACCGGCAAAGCTCGTCCTGGGGCTGAATCCGAAGTCGTGCGCGCCGGCCGGATTAGCCTCGTCGTAATTCGTACGATTCCCGGAGCCAATCCATTCCGAAGTCCGACTGAAGTCGATCATTTTGCCATCGAGTTGGAGTTCTTGGAAGGCTATGGTCATGCTGCCGCCCGGTTTGAGCGCATTCATCAAACCGAACCGATCGAACGTGGCACCGTCCGCTTTAAACCCGGCAGGCAGGTCCACGGTGAACCACTTGCCTTCAAACGGTTCATGTTCGGAAGCCTCGCTTTGCAGGCGAAACTCGAACCGGCCTAGCCCCGCATTGGCATTTGGGTCATAAACCAGGCTCCAATCATAAAGAGTTCCGTCATTCCGAATAGGCGTGGGACGATACTTCCCCGGGATAAAAGGCGTGATGAAAGTCCCGCAGGATTTATTACTGTGCGAGATCAACCGCACCGCGAGGCGCGCGCCTTTGGCTTCTCCGTCGAAATCGAGCCCAAACGAGCTGATCGGTCGTCCCGAGGTTTCGTGCTGCCGCGAGTTGAACCAGCCGAAAAATACCCCACTGCCCGACGAGGAAGAGGTGATTTGGAATCTGCCGGAGGCGCTCAACTTTTCGCCGAGGCTTTTCGTGGTGAGCGCTTCAGCATAGTACCCAGGCTGTGATGCGCGCGTCACGCGTCCGCCAATTTGTGGCGATTGCCCTGGCTCCCCGCCACTATAACCGAAGTCCTGCACAACGCGGCGAGTTCGCGTCAGGTGCGTGTGGTTATTGAAACCTTCCCAACCGGGATCACGATCGAAATGTTGCGTTTTTAGGCCCTGATTACCAACCGCGAACTCAATTTCACCTGTGCTCTGATTCTGATTTCGCTTCTGTGTGACGATCCGCACCGAAGCAGACTTGGGCTGCGCGGCATTGAACAGATAAACACTCAAGCGCGGCAGATGCCGGTTTTCGAAACTGAGTTTGTGCGCGCCAGGCGCGAGCGGACCGATCGGCGCGGAGAATTCCATCTGCATGATTCCCCAACCAGTCCGCAGTTCAGCCAACGCGGGAAAATTGGACGCGGTCAGCTTAAAATCGATTTTGTGTCCGTCCAACTGAACACTCAGATCGCGTTTGAGCACTTCACAATAGGCTGAGGCCTCGTTCGTCGAGATCACGCCATCGTGATCCCGATCCATCTGCTGGAGTACTTCGTCGGCGACTTCGACGCCAGGTGTCAGATTTATCTGAAATCGGATCTCGCCCGGATCGATGGTTACCAGTGTGGCCTGCAGATACTCATCGAGCCGATGGGCGAGCGCCGTGGAGGAAAAAAAGGCGAGTCCGAAAAGCAGACTAAGGCGGTGCACTCGACCGCTTGCACTGTAGCGCAGACCTCCGAGTCTGCTGTATCGCAGGTTTCCAACCTGCGAATGGCACGGTAGAGTTTGAGTAGCCAACCGGCTGGATGACGTCGATATGGCCGACTCGGAGGTCTGCTCTACCAGGCGTCCTTGCGTCAGACACCGCAAGAAAAAACTCAGTTTTTCCACCATTTGGCTCCGTAATCGTTGGTTGGATCCCGGTAGATCGTGTGGATGTGTTTGGTCGGGTCGCCGCCCAGGCGTTGTGGAGCGTATTCGATGATGACGGTTGGTCCTTGGATGCGGAAGTAAGCGGCGCTGCCTTTCTCCGTTGGGCCGCTCCACGCGAACCATGTTTCGGCAAGGTGCTGTTTCATTTCTTCCAGCTTCGCTTTCGCGACCGATTCGTGCATGATGCTCGTCCATTCGCTGGCGAGATCCAGCAACATCGCGCTTTGTTTCTCGGTCAAAGCCGATCCTTTGATTCCTTCCGGTTGAATGGTCTGACCGTCGCGTCCCGGACCAAGTACCAGATCACGCATCTCGAATCCTAAAATGGCCTGCCTGCGCTGCGCGTCGTCCAGCGAATTGATCAGCGCGAACGCCTTATCAGTTTCCCGGCCCAGGGGGCGCACGGTCTTGCCTTCCAGTTGGTAAACCGAGGGCTGCGCACCTGTGTGGCTCGGAGCTAGCGTACCTTGCTCGCCAACGAGGGTTATGTTCAGCCCAAGATGATGCCCGCCGAACTGGATCATCCACGGCTGGGTTGTGGAAGGCCGACCCAGGAAGGAGATGTAATACTCATCTCGCCCAAAATTAACCCGGCCGCCACCGCTGCCGCCTCTTTTCAGATCCTCATCGCCCTGGACAATTTGTGAAACCTTTTCGTAGCCAGTGGGGCTCAAAGCTGCGGTCAGCACCCCCATCGCTGCGTCACGCTGCGCCGGCGAGAGATCGCCTATGCGCAAACCCGCGCGTTGAAACATTGGCGTAGGAAGATTCGACCACCGTTTGCGTTGCGCCTCGTCTTTGAAATCAAACAAGACTTTGCCGCGCTGAGTCGCATCGAGGGAGCTCAGGAATTTGTCGGCGGCGGCAACAGTTTCTCCCGTCGCCTTGCTCACCCCCGGACTCCCCTGGGCAAGGCTGTTTCGGCACAGCCCGGCGGCAAGCAGGTACAAAGCCGACGCTACGAAGACTTTGGTGTTCATAGGCGAGTTGTAATCTGGCCCGGGAACACAGTCAAGGCGCGCAGCACATCGACCGCGCGATGCGCTTCGAAAGTTCCTAATGTGCGGACTGCTTTGTGACCGCTTGGGCCCGGGACGTTCCGCGCTCCGGATTTAGGCTGCCCTAATGAAACAACGTTTTCAGAACGGAAGCGGCGGCGGATATGCCAACGTCCAACCCGTCCCGATCCCGGCTGGGCAAGGAGCCACTGGCCTGCCAGCCGTTCGAAACTTGCGAGGCCGAACGGCGGATGCGCGCTTCTTCGAGGTCGGCGAGTTCACGGGCGCGCGCCTGCTCGAGGCCGCCGGCCCGAATGAATTCGATAATGCGGCGAAGCTCATCCTTGTCGAACCAGGTGCCGTGCTGCTTGCACACATCCACCACCACATGCGAACAATTTGCGAAGTTGACCCGGTTCATCAGCTTCTTGCACACGGGACAAGGCACGTAGCGGATTTGTTGCTCCACGGACGCTGCTTCGGGCGCCGGCACATGGTCGGCCATACCCAGAACCGCCGCTTGCTCTTCGCGATCGTCGCAGATCTGATGCAAGGTGTCCGCATCGGCCCAGATTCCGGCGCACTTGGGGCATTCACTCAGATTCTCCTTGCCGACGACGATCGCCTCCATCCGCACGCGACAGCGCGGACAAAGCTTGGAATCACCACCGGCAACTTCGGTACGTTGCGCCTGGGCGCCGCAATGGGGGCAGAACTTCTGACCCAAAAACATCATTCCAAAACAGGAAGGGCAAGCGACCGTGGCCAACCGCGCGCCACAATGCTCGCAAAGATTCGCCGTGCTCGAAGCCGGGGCGCCGCACATCGGGCAATTGAGGGTCTGAGCATCGGCCATGCTTCGAGTATTGATTCGTGCCGTTGGATTGGCAAGCGAATGAACCTCAAAACACAGCGATCACATTGTTTGTATCTTCCGCTTCTTTGTAACTCGCCGGCTTAGCGTGTCCGTCGCCATATTCAACCTCAGCCTTGCCGCTGTGGCGCATCGTCAGGGTGTTGTCCACACGTGGGTTTAAACTCAGCCCGAAATTCCGCACGGCCCATTGTCCATCATCGATAATGGACGAGTAGCCCGGTGGCATTTCGCCCGACGAGTTCAGGGTCGGCTCCTCTGCCAGCATGATCTTCTCCGCCGGATTTCGTACCCGTGACGTCTTGAACGTAGCAGGTGTTCCGGCAGCCGAAAAGGCCGTTGCGAAGCCCAGATTCCCTCCCATGGTTCCTTGATATATGGGCTCGGCCAGATCGCCATTGACCACGCTGTTGAAGCTGTAGCTATAAGGGTACGATGGAGAGCTAATCGCGATGCGGCCGCTGTCGTTCTTGTCCAATGGGCACCGAAATAAGGTCACGTCCCAGCTCCCCATCATCGCGACAATCGGGCTCTTATCGAGAGTGTATGGTGGATTGTTCGATCGCCAATAAATCCAGTCCGCAGGCTGGAACCCGTATATACGCGAGGCCCACCCCGGATATGCGTCGTTGTTCTCCAAGGCATAAAGGGCGATGCCGATACCCAACTGCTTAAGATTGCTCATGCAGCGAATCTGCGCGGCCTTCAATTTGGCGCGGGAAAGTGCGGGCAAAAGCGGCGCAGCCAATATGGCAATGATAGCGATTACAACCAGCAACTCGATCAACGTAAATGCCCGCGATTCGTTGAACACCCCTGGCCCTTCAGTCCGAACCGGCGCGGCATCGAAGACTTCGCTCCGAAGCTGTTCTGTTCTCATGGATGCTCGTGGTGTATGCCAAAACTCATGCCGATTCGTTAGTGTGCGTTAACAGGCACAGTCTGTGCCTTTGAGGGCACACCATGTTTTGTTCTGCTTTGATCTCGTTGGGGATTGACGCCTTTCGATACCATCGCCAGATTGCCTCCCATGCGCGTGCTCTTTAGCTCAGTTCCCGCCGCCTGTGTCGCTCTCGCCATCGCCGCTGCCAGCGCCGTAAGGGCCGATGCACAGACCGTTTCCCTGATTAATGGAAAAGATCTCTCCGGCTGGAAAACCGTCGGTCGGCTTACCAACATCTGGACCTACGGCAAAGCCGGGATGAATCCCGACCACGCCGCCAAACTGAGCGTCATCGGCCCGGGCGTCGAACTCATCAACACGAACCACACCGTAAATCTGTCGTCGGAAGCGGAATTCGGCGATTGTCATGTCGAGCTGGAATTCATGGTGGGCAAATCCTCACCCCACAACGAGGTTGACTCCAATTCGGGCATCAAGCTGATGAACATCTACGAGATTCAGATCTTCGACAGCTACGGCAAAACCGACCTCAGCAAAATCGACTGTGGCGCGGTTTACAGCGAGAATGCGCCCCTGGTGAACGGCTGCAAAAAACCGGGTGAATGGCAGAAACTCGTCATCGATTTCCGCGCGCCGCGCTTCGATGCCGAGGGCAAGAAGACCGCAAACGCCAAATTCGAGAAGGTCACACTCAACGGCACCGTTGTGCAGGACAATGTCGAGATCGCCCACGGCACCAACGTTGGCCGGAACGCCAAAGAGCACCCCACCGGCCCGATTTACCTCCAAGGCGACCACGGCTCCGTCGCTTTCCGCAATCTCAAGGTCACTCCGTTGCGCTAGCCGGCGCCCGGCTTTTCGCGCGCTGAACCAGGTAGACGCTGCCTAGAACGAGCAGGCCGCCGAGGAGAGTCACCAGGCTGACCGACTCACCCAAAAGCAGCACTGCCGCGCCCAACGTCACCAGCGGTTGGAGATACAGAAAAGACGCGACCCGCGACACTTCGAGACGCGCCAGGGCGTCGTACCAGACCAGGTAACCCATTCCGGAAGAGGCCAGGCCCAGAAAAAGAATGGCGCCCCACCCCTTCACCGAAATCTGCGGCACCTCGCGCCAGCCCTCCTTCATGAGAAATAGCGGCACCAGCATGAGCCAGCCGAGGAGCATCATGCCCGCCGTAGCCCGCGTTGCGCCCAGGCTTTTAATGGTCCCCTGTCCGACGATCGAATAAACTGCCCAGTTGACCGTGCTGAGCAGCATCAACACATCGCCTTGCGTCGAGGGCAAGCGCAGCGAAGCCGCTGCCAATTTTCCTTGCGTGATCACCAGCACCGCTCCGGTAAAGCCTCCCACCAAGCCGGCAATCTTGCTGAACCCGAATTCTTCCTTGAGGAAGACCGCAGATAACAGCGCCGACCAGATCGGTATCAGTCCAATCAGCCAGCCGCAGTGCACGACCGTGGTGGTCGTCAGCGCATAATTCTGCAGCAAATGATGGATAAAGACTCCGATGAAGCCCATCAGGGCGAGCATAGGCCAGGTCTCGCGCGGCGGAATGATCGGTTGCCGGCGAAAAAGCACTGCCGCCGTTAGCAACCCGGTCCCAAAAACAAACCGCAGGAACACCAAGGTAACGGGCGACAATTCCCGCAATGCCGCCTTGGTCGCGACGAACGAGCAACCCCAAATCAAAATCACAAGCAGGAGCGCCAGTCGTGCTGGAATCTTCATCGGTGTGCCGCGTAGGAGAGCCCGATGCCTGTGTTTGCGCAATCCAGAAATGTGAGGCACGCGCTACCAAATCCAGTTCATCACATTTTCCGATCGGGAAGGCCGCACAAACACGTTCGACATTTATTCTGGGGCTTGCGGGGTTTGCCCGAACGCGTGCTGCGCTGGCTGGAGCCTCGGCTGAACAAACCTGTCGTTAGTACTAATGGCCTCATTATACTAGACCTTATGGAGCCCTTGATCTTGACCTAAGTCGATGTAAGCTTTGGAAATGTCAACGGAGCGGTGCAATTCGCGCAAAGCGACAGCTGCTTTTACACTTATTGAGCTGATCACGTGCATTTGCGTCCTGTTGCTTCTCCTGGCGCTGGTAGTGACAGCTCATGCCAAGCCCCGGAGCCGAGTGTTTCTCGCCGCTGACCTCAGCAATCATCACGTGTTACTGCAGGCGGTAGCCTCGTTTGCGAATGACAACAACGACCAACTGCCGAATCCTGGCTGGGGCACGGCGGAGATCAGCTGGGCTTGCGGATCGAATTGTCCAGCGCCAGCCTACGCCAGCGGCAACTTCTCTCTGTACAATCTGTACTATCCCCAACAACTTGCCGCGCTCACCAACGGCCAACTCTTTCCTTACGTACGGGATCCCATGAAATACCGGTGCCCTGGAGATTCACCGGCCAACCCGCTATTTTGGCAGCGTTGCGTTTACGTAACGAGCTACACCTGGAATACTGCGGTCGATGGCTATGGAGCATTAGCAGGCCAGAATCCCAGCTCGTACAAACTTTCGCAGTTTAGGCCAGATGCCCTCGTGGAATGGGAGGGTGACGACCAGTCTCCCTTTTGGTGGAATGATTTCTCGGTCTATCCCGACGAGGGTATTTCGTTTCGCCATATTCCGGAGACAATTGTGGGCCAGTTTGGGGGCAATGCAGCATCCATCGTTACGAGCAATTGGTATGGGATATATTTAGCCGGGCCAGAAGGAGGGCGCGGAGCTACGATCCCAGGATCGCTGCTGCCGAACAGGGTCTGGTGCAATCCTGGCAAGCTCTACGGTCTTCCGTGACTCATTACGCTCCGGTAGAATTTACCCGTTATAGCCGCTGAGTTGTTGTCGAGGCACTGGAAAACGCCGTTGCTGAGTATTACTGGCCCGGGCAACTGTTGCCAGGAGACGGGATTCAAGCTGGTAGAGGCCTGCACGCTGTAAGTTCTGCTGACCGCTCCTGTAAACTGGAGCAACATACCGGCCGGCGCTGGCTGGATCGAGACGAACGCCGGCGGATTCGCCAAGCTGAAAATAGAGCCTGCACCCATGTCGCCGCCCGCAAGCGTCGTGCCGTAGAGGCCTCCATCGCTTGCCATGATAAGACTGGCCGACGGATTTTGGCCCGCACTAACGTATGTGAAATTGAAGAGCACTTGGTATTGACTGCCGTCCGGCATCATAGAGAACACAACGCCCCAATACCTGAACGACCCAAAGTCAAGCCGGCTGCCATCAAAGGTAGTCCCGTATGATAGGGGGCTTCCTCTTGTCAGCGCGGCTATTGGATTCTTGCCATCGAGGGGAGCACCAAACGAGTGCAGATTTGTGAATCCGGATCCGTCCTTGTTTATCTTGTATACCAGTCCCTGGTTGTAGTTGCCGCCACTTGCGCCAGTCCCGTAAAGTGCACTGTCCGGACCCTCGATCAGGCCACCGATGAGACCGGGGCCAAGATATGCCGCGTTGGTGAAAATGTAGATATTGGTATAGGCACTCCCGTCCTTAGCCAATCTGAAGATCGTACCTGCCGCGTTGGTAGTGGCCGAGGTGGTACCATACAGCATCCCATCTGAACCTTCGAACAAGCGAGCGACAGGGGTTATCTCCGTTATGTTTGTCCCCGGGAAATCGCGCAGCACAGTGAACACGCTCCCATCCTCGTTTAGGCCAAACACTGTGCCCCAGTCATTGGAACCGCCTTCAGACGTCGTCCCATAAAGCCTGCCATCGCTGCCCAGGATCAGGCCAGATTGAGGGTGGCTGCCATCGCCGTTTAACCCGCTGAAATGATGCAGCACGGAAAAGCCACTGCTGTCAGTGCGCAAAGTGAACACGGTTCCGAAGCCGTTAGTACCGCCATCAAGTGCGGTGCCAAAGAGCGCACCATTAGTTCCCTGGATAAGTCCACCGGCAGGGCATGCTCCCTCAGTTGGGCGGTCGAAATGATGTAGCACACTGTAGCCGCTCAGGTCCTTGTTCATGCGGAACACAGTCCCGAAATCATTCGAGCCTCCGTTGAAGGTTGTGTCATAAAGAAAACCATCGCTTGCCTCGAACAGATTCGCTCGCGGGCTCCAACCGTCGCCGCCGGTCCAACTGAAACTCGCCAGAACAACGTAATTGCTCCCGTCCTGGTCCAAGCGAAACAGCCCGCCGTAGTCGGCTTGTCCGCCGCGCTCGCTTAATCCGTAAAGTTTCGCGTCACTTGCCTTTAACAGCCCGGCGAGAGGCACTCGTGCATCGGCATTACCCCACAAGCAATCATGAAGGTGCGCGTAGCCACTGCCATCTTTGTTTAGCTTAAAGACCAAGCCTTGGCCGGCGATTCCTCCGTTCGTGCAAGTTCCATAGAGTGCACCATCGTCACCTTCAATCAAAGCGGATTGCGGATACCAACCGTCGGTTGCCCCACTGAAGTCATGGATAGTGACAAAGCTTGACCCGTCCTTAGATAGTTGGAAAAGCGTGCCATAAGAGTTAGTTCGGCGGTAGGAGGTCGTGCCATATAGCATGCCGTCGCTCGCTTCCACTACCGGAGCTTGGGGGCTGCGGCCGTTCGTTCCGGCAAAGTTGAACAGCACGGCGTAATTGCTGCCGCCTTTGCTCATTTTGAAAATAGTGCCGAGATTGTTTGAACCGCCCGCAACAGTAGCTCCGTACAGGAGTCCGTCGCTTGCTTCCTGTACGCCGAATTGCGGGCCGGAGCCATCGGGGGAGGTCCCAAACGTGTGCAACACTGCGAAACCACTTCCGTCCGGATTCAACTTGAACGCCGTGGTCGAACTGGTTCCGTAGAGCAGACCGTCACTCCCAAAGCACAACGGACCCTGCGGTCCTGCACCTTCGGCCGACGTCGCAATGAACTTTATAATCGCAAACCCGCTGCCGTCCTTGTTCAGCCGAAAGATCGTCCCCAGATTACTCAAGCCACCGGAGTAAGTTGTGCCATACAACTGCCCGTCCGCTCCTTCGACCAACCCGCCCTGCGGTTGCTTCCCATCAGCCGGCGCGCCAACGAAACTATGCAGGATTGTGAGGCCTGACCCGTCCTTGTTCACCCTGAACACAGTTCCGAAATCGCTGCCGCCTCCTTCGTAGGTGGTCCCGTAAAGCGTCCCATCGCTGCCCTCAATCGGAGTTGACCAGGGCGTCGCCGCCGAAAGCAAAGGGTTTCCAAACGATTTCAGCCTGGCGAAATCCGTCTGTGCGGAAGCGGCAGATCCAACCGCCAGAACAATCAGGATTGTAAAATGGGGGATTTGCGCAGAACCATCAGGCCTAGGATTTCGTTCGAAGAGCCACCCCATAGCTATTGCAGACAATTGCCTATTGGTGGGCATATTTCAAGATCATTAGAATAGGTCAGCAACAGCGAAAACAACTAGCACTGAGCTTGGCCCAGACGCAGGGATAGGGCTGGATGCCAGATGCTGGACGTGCCGGGACGAACGCAGCACCTCAAGACTCAGCAACAATAATTTTGCCTCACGCCGAGGACGCAAGGCCGCAAAGATAGGTCGCAGTTTAGAATTCGTCCTTAAGTCTCGTCCATTTTCTCCCACAAGGGTTCGAGATCCGGATCGTCGAGCGCATAATTCTTTACCTTCTCACTGCCACCAATCTGACAAGCTTTCTCGATCCAGGCCCGCGCCGCTCCTAATTCACCCAACTGCGCTGAGCAACACGCAACGTTGTAGCCGAGTGTCCAGTCCCTGGATTTACCCGCGACCGGCAACAGCACCTCTCGTGCTTCTCGCACGCGGCGCATTTCATGCAAGGCGCTGGCAAGGTGGAAATAGCCGAATGAAATGCCCGGGGCGCGCGCGATAATGGCCCGCGCTACATCCGCCGCCCGCTCCCACTTCCTGGCGGCCGCGTAGGTGGCGTATTGGACTTTCAGCACCTGGACGGAATCGCGTGCTTCGGGCGTCATCTGTTCTAATTCGTCATTGGCCTCGCGCCAATGTCCGAGAGCGAGCCAGCCTTCGGCTTCGTCAAGGTGCCGTACATCTCCGGTATAAAACTTCTGCATAGTAAGATTATACAGTAATCAGAGGGAGGGAATGACAGGTAGGTGAACACCCAATGCGGGATTCTGGATACCAGATACTGGATACTCGATGCTTGATGACTGGATATCGGGCCAGGCCTAAATTCTAATCAATCGAGATTTGGGCCGAGCTTCTTCTCCTGGCCGGCAGCGAGGTTGAGTTGGACGACTTTCGTACCGTAACGGACCTCACAAGCACCGCCATTGCGGCTGCGAATGGCGGCGTGCGTGAGTCTGTCGTTTTCCCACGCTTCATCGACCTCGAACCCACCACGCGCGCGCAAGCCGCGGACCGAGCCCGTCACCCACTCATTCGGCAGCGCCGGCAATAATTCCAAAATCGGAATCTCCGCGTCGCGTGCCTTAGAATGTTTGATTTCCTGGCTCTGCAGCAACATCTCGCAGACGCCGGCGGTGATGCCGAAGTTGCCGTCGATTTGCATCGGCGGGTGCTGACCGAACAGGTTCGCACAGGAGTTCCGGTCCGCGAGCAGCAGTTGTAACATCCGATGGGCGTTTTGACCGTCATGGAGCCGCGCGTAAAGGGCACAGCGCCAGGCAAACGACCACTCGCGCACATCACTATTGGACGCGATGCCGCGCGCTTCCAGCGAGACCTTTGCCGCTGCCGCCAGAGCGGGAGTTTGACCAAAGCTGATTTGCGAACCGGGATACACCGCAAAAAGATGCGAGGTGTGCCGATGGTGATCGGAACGGGTATCCAGCTCGGGGTATTTGGCGAGCGCGTTGGCGCCGCGCTTTTCGGTCATCCATTCCAAGAGCTGGCCCCAACTGCCGATGCCCGGTGTAACCAGGCGATCGCGCAGCCCCGCGATTTTGTTCCGGTAAGCCTCGTCGCAGCCAAGCACGTCGCAGGCGCGGACATAATTGTTGAATAAATCCCAGACAATTTCCTGGCTATAGCTGACGCCGTCTTCATCAGGGCCGTGTTCGGGAGACCAGGCATTGGGAACAACCAGCCGGCCATCTGCCAGCGTTTTCAGATGGTCCTCCCAAAACTCGCACGTCTCTTTAAGCACGGGATAAGCGACATCGCGCAAATAATGTTGATCGCGGCCAAAGGCATAGTGCTCCCAGAAATGCTGGCAGTACCAGGCATTGGCGGTCTTGTCCCATTTCCAGCCGAGGCCGCCCGTGATGTTGTGCGAGGTGCGCACCGCGAATCCGCGAGTGGCAGGCTGGCCGTCCGGCGTGCGGAGTTCCCTGGCCGCAGTAGCCGCTTTGCGCCACGCGGGCAATTGGCTGACCACCAGGTCCAGGAAAGGGTCGTGGCATTCGCCGAGGTTCGCGGGCTCGGCCGGCCAGTAATTCATCTGGATATTGATGTTCGCATGGTAATCGCTGTGCCAGGGCGGATCGTTCGAATCGTTCCAAAGCCCCTGCAGATTGGCAGGCAGACCGCCAGGACGGGAACAGGAAATCAACAGGTACCGGCCGTACTGAAACAGGAGTTGCTCGAGCTCGGGATCGAAGGTCTCAACCGCGGCGCGTTTGCGCAGATCGGTAGAGAGCGCGCGCTGGCTTTTCGATGAACCGCCCACGTCCAAAGTCACGCGGTTGAATAGTGATTGGTAATCCTTAATGTGTTCAGACTTCAGTAAGGCGTAAGGTTTTTGCGCCGCGGCTTCCAGGTGGGCAGTGACCGAGGCATGTGGATCATCTCCATGGAAATGCCGGTCGTAATCCATAACGTAATCCGTGCCGGCAGCGACGAGAATCGTCAGACTGCTACAGTTATTGAAGGCGAGGGAAGTCGCGTTGGTTTCGATCGAACCGCCTTCGACCTGCACCAGCACCTGCCATTCATATTTCATGCCGTTGCTCAACTGCCCCACCACCTCCAGAACTCCGCATTCCGCACTCCGCACTCCGCATTTGATGGCGGCTCCGTGTGCATCACGCATTTCTATCGTACCGGTATAGCTTCCGGGCTTATCCGCGCTGAAATGGGCCGCCAACACGCCTGCAGGATGGCTGCAGAAAAACTCGCGCTGGTATTTCACACCGCCCGATTCGTAGGTCACGTGCGCGAGGGCCTGATCGAGCTCCAGTTCTCGTCGATAGCCAGTGGTCTGCGTGTGGCTTGGCAAAATGACCAGAAGGTCACCGAGCGCCTGATAAGCACCCATGGTGTCGTAGTTACCCGAAGGATTTTCGTCACCGGTCCAGAGGCTATCTTCATCGAGGACGAGCCGTTCCTGTTCCACGCCGCCCATTACGATTGCGCCGAGGCGACCGTTTCCGATGGGCAAGCCTTCGTTCATGACAACTTTGGCAGGACGAGTATACCAGAGGGTCTGTGGACTCGCGGCATTTGCGCTGGCAACAGCAGCGAAGAAGATGAACGGGAATAGAAAGCGAATCATTGTGGAGGTGTTGAGGGTTGAGCGTTGAGGGTTGAGGGTCAACGCCGCTCGAGTGAACGTCGTAAGCCGCTCAGGATTCTGGATTGCTTTTTCTCTGCATTGAGCTTCTCAAAGTAAACCCTCAACCCTCAACCCTCAACTTTCCCACCCCTCTCAATTCAGCGCCACAGCGTGCAATCGCGCCCAAGCTGCCCGCCGGTACCGTTCGCGGTGTCGGGATCGCACCAAAGCAGGCCGGGCGTATTCAATTGCTCTTGCTGAAACGTGTTGAACTTCAGCAGTTGAGCGTGACCGTCGAAAGAACTCACGTTGCAGCCGGACTTGTGTCGCCGGCTGGGACCTTCGTCCTGGAGCGGATAGCTGGCGCCATCGTTGAAGACGAGGGAAGGATCGTAAGGAGGAAAGTCGCTTGGTTCCCAGGTCGTGTAAGCGGTGGGCTTCATGGTGGCGAGTTTGTGGGTGCGCGAAGCTTGCGGGCGGCGATAATATCCCATGGTAGCACCGTTCATGATGTAGCTGGAGAGTTGCTCCGGTCGTCGCGCGAAATAAGGCGTGTTCGTGGTATCGTTCGGACACCAGTAGACCTTCACGTTATTCAGGTACGGCCAAAGCGTGCCGCCGGCGTAGACAGCTTGCACCGGATTTGATGGACGGGGCGGTTGGCCATTCGTAGGCGTGTACAGCCAGCCCTGAAAGCGAGTTCCCCAATTTGGCCACGGCATGAAGTCACGGTTGTCTTGCGTATACATCTGCAAGGCGAGCGCGAGCTGTTTGTTCTGGCCAAGGCACTGGATTTGGAGGGCGCTGGTTTTGCCCTGGCTGAGCGCGGGCAACAACAACGCGGCGAGGATGCCGATAACGGCAATGACTACGAGCAATTCGATCAAAGTGAAAGCGCGCGGCGCCGCGCGATCATCTGGCGAGGAAGTCGGACCACGAAGTGTCTTCAACCGGTGCCTTCGACGTTTCAGATAAACCGCCACGAGAAGCAGCGCCGCGGCGGCCGCAAATTTCCACACTCCCGAATACAACAGCGCTCGCGATTTCGTGTACAGCGGAGGCTCGGCTGTGGCCATCACGGGGACCATGTCCTGAGTCGCTTTGGCCTGCTCCATTAAAATATAGGTCATCAGAACGTCCACCCAGCTCGAACCGAGATTGCCACTCGTAAGGCTGGGCAATTGGGTTGCCACGATCAGTTTCCCGTGTTCCCAGTCGAGCCGTGCCTCATTGGATTGTTTTAATTGGTGGTGGGCCATCGCCGAAATGAAGAGGACATCAGCCGCCCACATGTTCTTTGCCCCATCGTGGATCGAAGTATTTGCTTCCTGAGCAGCGGCGAGTGATTTGAGACTGCTGGCGAACCGGCCCAGACGGTATTCGGCAAGGCCCCTCGTCATGAGTCGCCAATGCATCCAATCACCTTTCTTGGACATGGCCACTGCGTTGTCGGCCACTTTCGCGGCCAGTTGAAGGTCGGTGCGGGACAGGGCCGAGGACAACAGCAGGCAGCATTTGGCGGTGCGTTCCGCCGTCGGCGGATCGGTTGTGTTTTGGAACCGGTGCAGCATGGCCTCGCAGTGCGCGCGGTACCGGTCGATCTCGCCGGCATGAAGTAGCAACGGCGTCAATTGGAACCACAACCTGTGCTCGGAAGGATCCTGATCGATGATTGCCTGGAAGTCATCAGCCGCGGCTTCGAACCGGCCGTTGACGGCGCGCAATTGGGCGCGAAAGCTCAAGATAGGGAATCGAGGAATGCCCGGATTGTCTTTCTCGTCGAGCAGGCGATTCAGCGGCTGCTCAGCCTCTTCGAACTTGCCGGCGCGCGCCAGCTCCGAAGCCTCGCGAAACGCGGCGTTGATGTCTGGGGTCTGGGCGACGGCGAACTGCACACCAGCGGTCGCGAACAGCGCTGCCGCAGCGCCGGTTAATGACCAAAGCCCTTGGTTCATGATTCTTCCAGATTCCAACAACCTACTCGCAGGTTTAATCCTTGAACCTTTCTCGAACGCTATCAAAACGTAAACAAGACCCTGAGTCAATAAGTTCGGCCTCGATCCGTACAAGCCGCAGGGAGAAAACTACGAAACGTATAGAACACACGAAAAACGCGACTCTTTCGTGTATTTCGTGGTTATAGCTATCTTACCCTGCGCCGCCCCGCCTCACGCAATAAAAGGCTCTCGCATTGCTCGCGAGCGCAGGCGATTTGCTTCATGATCGCCCACAAACTCGGCCTGGCGCAAATCGAACTTCAGGTTTCGCTTCAACTGTTCGCAAATGTCGGCCGCCAGACAAATGCTCATGGACTGGAACATGACCTCCGGACTGGCCACTGTGGTCCGGCGCGAACGGATGCAGTCGAGGAAATCGCGCACATGGCTCAGCGGCCGTTGTGTCCGGGCCGTGTAATCAGCAAGGACCTTTTTGTATTCCTGCAGCAGCACGGGCGAGGAGACATCCGGGGCGGAGTAACCATCGGCAGCCGCAGCCCATCCGTTGGGTCCATCAAACCGTTCACCACAAGCGCCATGCCAGTACTCGCACGGTTGCCAAACCGAACCGGGAGTCCGATACAAAACCAGTTTTACGCCGTTGGACAAGCGGGTCATCATCGTAGCATCCGGCCCCGCATACTCGAACTCGATGAAGGATACCTTCGTCATATCGAGTCCAGCCAATGCCTGGGCAATCGAATGCGCTCCCCACATCGCTACGTCCGTCGCGAAATCGTAGTAGTGATACCATCCTCCGCCGTTGACATAGCCGGCGTTGTAAGGCCGCCAGGGCGATGGCCCTAACCAAAGATCCCAGTCCACCTCGTCCTTGGACGGCTCCGGTTGCGACGGCAACCAATCGTGTTTATTCCCATCGCGCCAACGGCAATCCGCATAAACGGTATGGATATGGCCTAAGCGTCCGGACCGCGCCATTTCAATCGCAAACACGTGATTGGGCTCACTGAGCCGCTGCGCCCCAGTTTGGTAAACACGGCCATAACGCCGGGCCGTCTCAACAACCATCTGCCCCTGCGCCATGGTAAGACAGGCTGGCTTCTCGCAATAGACATCCTTGCCCGCCCTCATCGCCAGCATCGAAGCCAGCGCGTGCCAGCGGTCACCGGTGGCGATCAATACTGCGTCGATATCGGACCGCTCCGCCAGCAACCGGCGCAAGTCTGTGTACATCGCACAGTCTTTATTGCCGTATTTTTGGTCAACAGTGTTTTTGGCCGCCTGCCGCTGGTTTTTGCGGACGTCACAAACGGCAACCCACTGCACCTCACGCTCGCCTAATAGCGACCTCAAGTCGTACGTGCCGCGGCCGCCGATTCCGATCCCACCCATGACAATGCGTTCGCTTGGCGAAACCGCTCCGTCGTGCCCAAGCGCAGAGGCGGGAATAATGCACGGCACCGCCAGCGCGCTAGCGGCCATCGTTCCCTGGGCCAGAAATCGCCGGCGGCTAACGGGCGTAACCGGATGCTCGTTCATCAAATTTTGCTTCACTCAGCAATCAAGCTATTGCGGCAATGATCGGCGGTCAAGACCGTGCCTTCGGCATAATCGTAATCGTGAGCATCTCAATTTTTGCGCACCTCTCATTAACACCCCGCTTCAGCGGGTGGACGCGGTCCGTAGAAGTTTTCAGCCGTTTTAACGGCTTCCAGGTGGGACCAACAGTGCCAAGTGTGATTGGCGGTTAGCCGTTGAAACGGCTGAATTTCTGCCAGGTGAGCAGCGACTTTACATTCTCTCATCCAGTTGATAAGATTGCGTCGTGAAACCCGTTTGGCCCCGATATCGGCGTCGTGTTGCATTCACGCTAATCGAACTGCTGGTCGTCATCGCCATCATTACCATCCTGGCCGCGATGCTCCTGCCGGCGCTGGCTCGCGGGAAAGCCGCCGGCGTCTCCGCCAGTTGCAAAAACAACCTCCACCAAATCGGCCTCGCCATAAGCATGTACACGGCCGATTACCAGAAGTACCCGCTGTGGACAAGCGGTTCGGGTATGAACCAGCAGTATTGGGACGGCACCATTCTGCCTCTGGCCTCGAACAATCGGAAGTTGTTCGCGTGCCCGGCCAACAAGGCGGCGCCGCCCTGGACCAATAGCTTCTACCCGGATGCCAGCTACGATTACAACCTCGCCGGAACGGCTCGCTACAATCCCTTCATGCCGCCCCCGCTTGGTCTGGACGGCGGAAACTCAAAATATCTCGCGGAGACCACGGTGAAAGTCCCCAGCGATATGATTGCTGTGATCGATGCCAATGCGGGCAATGGCAACGGCGGAGGCGACCATGATGCCGACGACATGTACCCAGTAAATGTTCTGACCGAAATGACGACTCAACCGCGCCACAACAACGGAGCCAACGCGGTTTTCTGTGACACCCATGTCGAATACGGCAAACTGGCCGTCTGGCTGCAACGCTCCGACCGTGCTCGCCGCCGCTGGAACAACGACAACCAGTCACACCCTGAAACCTGGGCATACGACCCTTAGCTGCGCCGCCCTCCCTTCTTAATCATAATCGTAATCGTAATCGTAATCATAATCGCTTCCTCGTTCTTTTTCCGCCCAGAATCCCCTTTCCCTTTTCCCGTCCGGGCCTACCCTTAAACCCATGAAGACCACTGGTTGGAGAGTGGCAGTTCACGATCAGTTCCGAAGACGACCGGCTTCTTTGCCGCACCAGGCAGAAATAGGTAGCCAGAAAAATCTTCCAGCCGGCAATCCTGTCCCATCCTGTCATCCTGTCCTTAATTGCATTTTTCTTTTCTTTTTCTTTATGGCCGCAGTCACCTCCACATTCGCCGATGGCTGCTTTGTTTTTCGCTGGAACAAGCAGAAGGACATCAATGAACCCAGCCAAAAAGCCATCATCCTGTTCGATCAACAGCAGGAAGATCTCATCTTGCAGGTGAAATATGAAGGCCCAGCCGAAGACTTTGGCTGGCTCATCCCCGTTCCCGGTGAACCTCACGTCCGCAAAGGGTCCATGGAACCATTCTACGAACTCAGCCAACTTACCCAGAAGCAGTTTCATCTCGGTGATGCCGTCACGAGCGCCGGGAGCAGAGGCGACTCGGCCGAACCCGCGGTTAAAGTCATCGAAATAAAAACCGTCGGCGCCTACGAAGTCGCCATTCTCTCCAGCACAAATTCGTCTGCCCTCGCCGATTGGCTGGCTGCGCATCAATTCAACTTCCCCAAAGAAAAGCAGAGCGTGCTCGACCAGTATACCCAGCGCCACTGGTATTTCGTCGCAGCGCGCATCAACCCCGACGGCGACGGCTTTGTCGTGAAGCCCTTCTTCGCCCGTCCGACGACAATTTCCACCGGCACGCGCAACAAGCTCGCGTCCGGTGAACTGCACCCCATCATCATCAGCTTCCCCTCACCCAAATGCGTGTTCCCACTCGCGATTTCGTCCGTTAATGGCGCCCCTTCGGAAATCTCACTCTACGTCCTTTCCGGCCAACCCCTCGTCAGCCCAGTCGTCTTCGAACGCAAACTCAATGCCTACAAAAAAACAATGAACCAGTGGCCCTCTAAACGGGCAGACACGCTGAGAAGACAACGGGACATGCGCGCGCGGATCATGCGCGACAGTCCACTGGGCGCCAGCAGGCGAAACGAAGATCCCAATGACCCCCCTCCACCCGCCGTGTCCGACCCGGCCTCCCTCGCCATTCCCGATCCCCTCACGTCCGACGACTCGGAAAACGCCTACTCCTTCGACCTGCAATCTCTGCAAAGCATGGCTGTAGACGGTGGCTCAGCCTCCCTGAAAGCGTCCTGCCATGAATTGCCGCGCCTCAAAGGAAAACAATGGTGGCTCACCAAAATCGTGGAGACCTTTCCCCCCGAGGACATGGTCGACCTCGAATTCGAGCCCGCCATTCCCTTCCTCACTCAGGCGCTCCGTCATGAAGACGCCGGCGATGCCGCCGCCCGTTGTCTCCCTCAGTATGGCGCCCTGGCCGCACCCATAGTTCTGCAGGCGTTGAACGATCCCGATGCCGCTGTGCGCAAACGCGCGCTCCTGCCGGCCGCCGAAATCTCCGACCCGCGTTTCGCCGATCCCGTCCTCAAGCTGCTCGATGATCCGGATCAGGTCACCAGACGCAGAGCCTGCTACGCCTGCCAGGCCAATTGGAACCGCAAATTCGCTGAACCGCTCATTCGCCGGCTCGATGACCCGGACCGCCTTACCGCCATGGCCGCCCATTCCTGCCTGCGCGAGCATCTCAGCGACCTCACGGTCGACACGGCTGCCCTGCGACAGTTGCTCGCCCGGGACACCCCCGCTTCCCTGCTGGCGATTGAAATCCTGCAAACGCGCGGCCAGGTCGCCCGATCGGATTACCTCCGCTTGCTCAGTTCCACCAATCTGCCCGTCGTTTCCACTGCCTTCAGCGCCGTCCGCAACAACATCCAGTTGGACGAGCTAACGCCCCTGATGACCAATTCCCTGCCCATGGCCCGCATGATGGCTTTGGGTGCGCTGAACCGAGTGGGTGATAAACCGGCGGTCGATCGCATCGTTTCTATGCTGAACGATCCAAATGAAGCCATTCGCTGGCGCGTCCGTTCCTCCCTGCGCCATCTCACTGGCCAAAAACTCGGCGCCGACCCTGCCGCTTACGAAAAATGGTGGACCGAAAACAAACAAGCCTACGTCACCCCGCCTCTGCCCCAACGTTTCGGCATCCCCGACCGCCGTCCCCCTGGTATTACCGACACCCCAACCCACCCGCCATTCGCACCTTAGTACGACCTTTCCTTTGCGTCTTTGCGGCCTTGGCGTGCGGCCCGTCTCAATCCGTGTCCATCTGAGTTTATCTGTGGTTCCCTTCCCCCGTTTCACAGCCCCTTCGTTCACTTCGTTCCCTTCTGTTTAAATTTCATTCTTTCTCTTTGCGCCTTCGCGACCTCTGCGTGAGGCTCTTCTGAATCCGTGTCCATCTGAGTTCATCAGTGGTTCCATGCGCCAAAACACGCATCACGCATCACGTTTCACGTCATTCACTCCCCCGCCCCCTTGCATTCCTCCACCAGCCGCCGGTACGTGTCCCGAGCATGATCATACGCAGCCTTCGCGTCAGCCATCTCATCCGCCTTGATGAACCGCTTTTTCTGGCTCCAACATCTGTCCACGCCCTCAAGGCACCACCGGGCACTACGTTCCGAAGCTCGGATCGGCTTGTCACCCACCATCACGAAAATGGGATTCGTGTGCGATGAAGGCAAAATCCGCATCGCCACCCAACTGCTGCGGTCAACCTTCGCTTCAAATTCGATGGTTCGGAGGGCCCCGTCGGCCGGCACCTCCTGCCGTGCCACCGCATACCCGTTTACAATCAACTCCACCGGCACCTTGCGCGTATAAGCGATGCGCGCGCGCTCGACGCTCCAATACGGTTTTTCGTTGTACGGCCGGTGCTGCACATTCGCGTCAGGCTTCTCATCGAGCAACGCCGCCACGCGCGCGGAAGCATGGATTGTCCCCGGCTCCGCCAGCTTCAGCTCGCTGCCGCGCTCGCCCATCGACGTCCCGTTGATCTTGAAATCCATCAAATGACTGCGGCCGTCGCTGACATAATTCCTTCCCGCGCGAATGCCTTCGCACCAATCGTCGTAGGTCAGTTTTCCGTCCAACTTCACGTACGAGCGGCCCAAGCCCACGCGATCATCGTAGATACAGGGAAAATCCGTTTCGCCGCTGATCCGCGTGCGAAACCCCACGTTCAGCGTGTGATACCACATGTTCAGCTCCCACACCGACGGCGTATCCACCATCGACATGAAATCCACCGCCGGCACGTTCTTCCCGTCCGGCCCGGGCACTTCGTGGGTCACATCCACGATATACTCGTTGGCGCCGATGCCGCTGTAGGGCGGCACGACGTAATTGGGCAGGTCAGATGTCTCCACGTCCAGGCCCCAGCCCGAATGCGCCGGGCCGCAGATCGCCCCCTGCTTCTTCGCCCACCGCAGCGTGTTCAGGCAAAGCGTCGGCCAATGCTTGTCCGAATCGCCCCCCGGATAAATCTCCTCCTTCAACCGCAGCAACACCAGGTGCCCCGACTCATGCGACCCGAACCCCGACACCTCGATGTCGTAATGCAACAAATAGGGATAGAGGGACACTTTGTCATCTTTGCCCGTGAAAAACTGTTTTTGAAAATCGAAACACGGCCCCCAGGTCAAATTGCAGCCCACTTTGAGATCTTCACCCCGGCAATGCCGGTACATGTCCGACGCCATCACCCCTTCGGTCGGCACCGAGTAATGCGCGCAACCTGCCGCGTGAATGTGATGATCCCCCGACCACCAGCCTTGCGTTGACGGATCGATCCAGCGCTCCAGCTTGAACGTCTGCTCCGCAGCCCCGCCGCTCACCTCAATGCTCCGGCTGCGTGTCAGGTATTCCGGCCCGCGCGTATACTCCACCGCGTACTGCCCATCCGGCAATCGGATCGTTTCCCCGCTCGCCCGGTATATCTGCGGGTGAAACGCAAAATCCGGCGCCAGCCGTTTCGCCAGCGATGGATACACCCGCCCCTGCCGGTCCCGAAACACAAACATCGCCGTCGTCGGGTCGCCGTGCTCATCTTGCACGTGGAGCTGCACCTCGCGCGCCGCCGCGCAGTGAAACAGCAGGTCCACCTCGCTGCGGAACCCCAGGTCCTGTGTCCCCTGCCCTACATTGAACTCCAGCTTCGCCTCCCGCTGCCCCGCGTCCCGGCTGTACAGCGACAGTACCCGATACTCCAGCGCCAGGCCGCTCAGTTCCCTCGCCAACGGCTGTTTGTTAAACGCCTCCAGGTCCAGCCAAAGCACCGCCGGGTCGAGCCGATTCCTGCCCCCGCCGCGCTTGCGATAATACTGGTCCGACGTCGTCTTGTCTCCGGCGTTATGCACCGATTGCGCGTTGGGACTCACCGCCCGCAACTCCGCCGTCGCCCCCGCCAGGTTATGCACCTTCACCAGAAACGTGCGCCAGCCGCGCTCCACCAATTCCCTGGGCGCAGGCCCGGCCGCCACCTTCACCCGCATCTCCGGATTGATATCGATGCCCACCAAACAATGCTTGTCCAGTATCCGCTGTATCTCCGCCCCCGCCTGGTCCGCGTCCGGCATTGCATACGCCGACTCCAGTCCCCGCCGTTCACCTTCAGACAACGGCGCTCCCAGCGACTCCAGCGCCTCGCCCACTCGTTTCACCTGTGCGACAAGCGGTTGGAGCTCGACCCCGGTAATCACCGGTAATGCCGGGTGCTCCGGCGCCGCCGCCAGGCAGGATTGGACGGCAAAAGCCAGAGTGAGAGACAAAGACCAATGCTGCAAATTGAGCATGCATAGAACAAAGGTGAATTGGTACTCTTATAGCGCTGCCACTCCAAATGAATTCAGTCAAGTTGGAACAAGAGGAACGCGACCGGTAGACAGAGGCACCTTCGGTACGGACGCGCCCCAGCATCCCCAATCTCACTGGCGAAGGCTCATTCGCGGTTAAAGTACCAACCTGCTCCTCGCATTAATATCTCCTCGAGAGAGCGGGCTTTGCGCTTGATTGAGTAATTTCAGGAAGCATAATGCCGCGCGTGGCCTTGCGGCCGGTCAACTGCCTTATGTGCGCCCCATTTCGACTAAAATCTCTACTTGTCTTCAGCTTTGCAATCTGGTCCGCGGTATCTTTTGCTGCAATGGAACCGCGGGTATTGGTTTATACCAAAAACCAAGTGGGCCAGGGACTGTACGTGCATGATAACATCGCGGCGAGCGTCGCCGCGCTGAAGAAACTCGGTATTGAAAATGGATTCGCCGTAGATGTCTCGGACGACCCAGCAGCGTTTACTGATGAAATTCTCAAGAAGTACAAGGCGCTGATTTTCGACAATACCAATAACGAGATTTTCGACAACGAGGAGCAAAAGTCGGCGTTTCAGCGGTATATTCGGGCCGGCGGCGGATTTGTAGGAATTCATTCCGCGTCAGGAGCCATGCGGCAGTGGCCGTGGTTTTGGTCGGTGCTGGGCGGCAAGTTCGTACGACATCCCAAGCTGCAAACGTTTACAATCAAAGTGAAAGACCCGAAGCATCCGTCGACCGCCCATTTCCCGGCCAGCTTCGAGTGGACAGACGAGTTCTATTACCTGGACAACATGCCGCAGGGACTGCACGTGCTGCTGGCGGGCGACCTGACCAAGCTCGATGATCCGAACAAGGACAAGTATCCGGGGAAACTTTTCGGCGATGAGTTTCCGCTGGCCTGGTGCCACGAATTTGACGGCGGCCGCGAGTGGTATACCGCGCTGGGCCACCAGAAAGAACACTACGCCGACCCCATGTTTACAAAACATCTCCTCGGCGGGATTCTATGGGCAATGGGGCAAGATAAATCAGGGAAATAGGCCAGCATCTGTTTGATCTTCTGACACATCTTATATTCTACAAAGTATGAAAAGCAGCTCATTCTTATCACGGCGTCATTTTCTTAAACTGTCCGCGGCGGGCAGTGCCGGAGTCCTGGCTTTGCCCACAATCGTTCCCTCCTCGGTGCTCGGACAAAATGCACCGAGTAACAAGATCCATATCGGGCAGATCGGTTGCGGGCGAATAGCCAACGAGATGGATATGCCCGGCATTCTCAAGCACGACCTCGCTCGAGTCATAGCGGTTTGTGATCTCGATTCCAAACGCCTCGCCAGGGCGAAAGATCGCGTCGAGAAGCACTACGCAGCCAAGGGCAGTGACAAAGCCGTGACCGTGAAAACGTACGGTGATTACCGCGAATTACTCAAAGATCCTGGAATTGATGCCATCGCCATCAGCACTCCCGACCATTGGCATTGCGAGCCCGTAATTGCCGGCTCCCTGGCTGGTAAGGCAGTTTACGTGCAAAAGCCGCTCTCGATGACTATCGCCGAGGGCCGCCAGGTAAGTGATACGCTGCGCGCCAGGAAAACCGCTTTTCAAATTGGCAGCCAGCAGCGCTCGGATTCACCGTGGCCACAGTTCCGGCGGGCGGTGGAACTAGTACGCAATGGGCGAATCGGCAAACTTCACACCGTGCAGATCGGACTGCCGACCGACCCGTCGGGCGAGGACGAACCTGAGATGCCGGTGCCGCCGAATTTGAATTACGAGATGTGGCTGGGCAGCACGCCACTCGCGCCGTACACGGAAAAGCGCGTTCATCCCCAAAACAGCATCACGGATCGCCCCGGTTGGCTGCGCATCGAATCTTATTGTCTAGGCATGATTACGGGCTGGGGATCGCACCACGTCGATATCGCGCACTGGGGCATGAATACGGAGTTAACCGGACCGATCGAAGCCCACGCCCATGCGGAATTCCCAAAGCACGGCCTGTGGAACGTGCATGGTCCGTATCACATCGAAATGAAATACGCGAATGGCGTGACCATGATCATCGACAACCATTTCGAAAACGGTATCAAGTTTGAAGGTTCTGAAGGCTGGATCTTTGTTAGCCGCGGCTCGGGTAAGGCGACTGAAAGCGACCCGGCGACAGGAAATAGCAAGGCGTTTGCGGCCAGCAGCAAGGCCATTCTCGATTCGCCCATCGGTCTAAACGAAATCCACCTGCATCGCAGCGAAGACCATCACCTGGACTGGTTGAAGAGCATCCAGACCGGGCAACCGTCCTCGACCAATCCCGAGCAGGCCCACCGGTCCACGAGCGCGTGCGCGATTGGCTGGATTGCCATGAAGCTCGGTCGGAAGCTGCAATGGGATCCGGCTAAAGAGATTTTCACCAATGACGAGCAGGCCAACTCGATGTGCTCGCGGCCGCAGCGCGCGCCCTACGGGACTGATGCAATACTGAAAAAAGTGTGAAATCATATCAAAAGCACGAAGGCCTGGCCGGAGTATTTCCTAAGCGACCGAGGCGCTTGTCGTGTAGCGCAGATTTTCAATCTGCCGTATCACAGGTTTTCAACCTGCTGAGCCTCCGACGCAGCCGTGCGCCATTGCAACACGATGACGTGGATCAACAGGCGGCTGCGGATTGCAAATCGGCGATACAGCAGATTGAAAATCTGCGCTACTCTTTCGGCGCTCAGGTTTGGCAAAATAAGCCAGGCTCGCGGAATTCGAATGTCACTTTTTGGGATTCCGTATTTCAGAAGCTGGGCCTCTTAATTTTTTGCAGCGTGTTGCTCATGAGCAATCTTGAAGTTTCAGCGGCTGACGAAGTCCGGCTGATCACCCTGGACCCAGGGCATTTCCACGCTGGCCTGGTGCAGAAACTGATGTATCCGCAGGTCAGCCAGTTAGTGCACGTGTACGCGCCTCCAGGGCCGGATTTGCAAGAGCACTTGCGGCTAATCGAGAGCTTCAATACCCGGACTGACAATCCCACGCACTGGCAGGAGAAGGTTTACACCGGAAGCGATTTTGTCGATCGGATGGTGAGCGAGCACGCGGGCAACGTAGTTGTGCTGGCCGGAAACAACGCCCACAAAACCGAGTACATCGACCGTTCGATCCGGGCCGGGTTTAATGTTTTGGCTGACAAGCCGATGGCCATCACGCCTGAAGGGTTCGGTTTGCTGCGCAAGGATTTCGACGAAGCGACAAAGAAGAAAGCGCTGCTATACGATATCATGACGGAGCGGTTCGAAATCACGACTATCCTGCAAAGAGAGTTATCGAGGATGCCTGAGGTATTCGGCACGTTGCAGAAGGGGTCTGCCGAACAACCGGCCGTGGTAATGGAAAGTGTGCACCATTATTTCAAGGAAGTCGCCGGCAAAGCGCTGACGCGTCCGGCCTGGTTCTTCGATGTGCGGCAGCAGGGCGAGGCTATTAATGATGTCGGCACGCACCTGGTTGATTTGGTGCAATGGGAATGTTTCCCCGACCAAGCCATCAACTGGCGCAAGGATATTAAGGTGCAGAAGGCGGGTCGCTGGGCGACGCAGCTTTCGCCGGCGCAATTCAAGCGCGTAACAGGTTTGGAGCAGTATCCGCAGTTTCTAAGCACTGACGCGGACGGCTCAGGAAATCTGAATGTGTTCCAAAATGGTGATGTGGCTTACACAATCCGCGGGGTCCATGCGAAAGTGACAGCTCTTTGGCGATTTGAAGCCCCGCCCGGAGCCAAGGACACACACCACTCAATTCTGCGAGGCACGCGCGCAACGTTGCGAATTGAACAGGGCCCGGAGCAGCATTTCGAAGCCACGCTTTATGTGGATAATATTTCGGGCGCTCCTGCAAATGAGTTTGGAAAAACGCTGCAAGCCGCCGTTGGCAAACTCTGCGCAACATGGCCCGGCCTGGAAGTAAAGCCAGCCGGTCAATCTTGGCAAATCGCGATTCCGCAACAATATGCAGTGGGTCATGAAGCTCACTTTGCGCAAGTGACCGAAAATTTCCTGCGTTATCTGGCCCAGGACAAGCTGCCGAATTGGGAGGTCCCCAACATGCTCGCGAAGTATTACGTGACGACCGAGGCTTATCGGCTCAGTCACGGGAAGAGTTGACCGGTGCGGCGAGCGATGTCACAGCCATCCAAGTGCCGGAGCGTGGAGCCTGCCGGCTTGTGCACGGGGCTACCAGGGGTATGCTAAGCACATGAAAAGGAACTGGGTGCTGCCGCTGGCATTTATGCTGGTGTTCGCGCTGTCCCGCATTCCCGGAATATTGCCGCCGGGGTGCAGCGCGGCGTACGCCCTGTTTTTCTGCGCGGGTGTTTATTTTGGCCGATGGACAGCCTGGTGGCTGCCCTTCGCCGTCATGGTGATCACGGATCTCGGATTGGACTTTTATTATAAGTACCACTCTGGTTTCGACGTATTTAACGGGGCGGCGATGACCTACCAGCTAATAAACTATGTCGTCTATGGTTTGTTAATTTGGCTTGGGCGCCGGTTCAAACCGCAGAGCTCTTTTATCGGTTTGCTGGGCGGCGGCATACTGGGCGCGATCCTATTCTATGTTATCACCAATACGGCCTCCTGGTTATTTAACTTTTCAAATGCGCCAGAGTACACCAGAGATTTCATCGGTTGGATCACCGCGCTGACTAAAGGAATCAACGGCTTTCCTCCGACCTGGGAATTCTTTCGGAATACCCTGTTGGGCGGAGGACTTTTCACGGGGCTCTTTGTTGGCGCGATGAAGATGTCAGAAGCGGCGGAATCCAAGCGCGAGAAAGAGAGCGAGGATGAGAAAGAGGAAGAACCGGAGGGCGAACCCGAGCCAGGCGAGGCCAACGCCAGCTAGCGAGAGCCTCAGACAAGTTCCCTGCCCCTGATCAATCACGCACCGATTTCATTAAGAATTGAGCATTGAGGATGGGTCATTGGTTATTGGCGGCGCCGAGCAAGCACCACTGCAGGGTCACGGACAGAACATTTTCAATCACCAATGAGCATTTTTCGATACTCAAAGCTCAACTCATCTAAACGACAAATTGCTCCACCGAAGCGAAGCTTCATTTGTCAGCATTCTGTCCTTACTCTTAGGTTTATATGAAGGTCGGCGTCATCTCGGACACTCACAATTACCTCGACCCTCAAATTCCAAAGCTGTTCGAGGAAGTTGAGCATATCTTCCACGCCGGAGACATTGGGCAACCGCACATCCTGGCGGAACTGGCGGAAATCGCGCCGGTGACGGCGGTGGGCGGGAACACCGATGACCCTGGTTATCGTTATCCATTAACCAAAGTCATTAAAGTGGGCACGGTCAGTTTCCTGCTCCACCATATCGTGTATCCGCATCATCTGGAGGAAGCGCTTCAACAAAGAATTGAACGCGAGCGGCCGGACGTGGTGATATTTGGCCACACGCATAAACCTTTTGCGGAAACGATTTCCAGGACGTTGTATTTCAATCCGGGTTATGCAGGTAAATCGCGTTTTGGAATGCCGCGCAGTGTGGCCATTCTGCATCGAGAAGTTTCCGAGCTGCGACCGGAGTTTTTACCGCTATAGACGAACAACGCAGCCATCGACTTCTCTTGGTTACTTTGTTACTTCGTTGTTCAATAGGAGCGCTTGCTCGCGAACCCGCCTCAAGTCCAACTTTCCGGTTCCGAGGTATGGGAATGATTCCACGCGATGGAATTGATCCGGCCTGGGCTTCCAAAGATTGGGCAGCTCGCTCTGGGCAAATTCTTCCAGGCATTGTTGGAGCTGCGCATCGCCCAACTTGTGCAGGACAAGCAACCGTTCGCCTTTCTTTTCGTCCGGCACGCCGGCCACGACAAACGTCTGTTCGGCGGCCCCGATCAGTTCGTGCAGCTTTTCCTCGATCTTGATGTGCGGCACCATTTCACCACCAATCTTGCTGAACCGGCTGAGACGATCGGTGATTTGAAGAAAACCGTCTTCATCCATTGCCGCCATATCGCCGGTGATATACCAGCCATCGCGCAGGACTTCACCTGTTTTGGCCGGTTGGGCCAAGTAACCTTGCATTACGTTGGGTCCGCGCACCTGCAGCAGGCCGGACTGACCGATGGGCATTTGCGCGCCGCTTTCGGGATCGACGATCTGCACGCACATGCCCGGGACAGGGTGGCCGATTTTACCTCGCTTTGCGCCGACCTGCCGGAAACCGGCGGAGCGAAAGTCATCTGTGTTGACGGCCACGACCGGCGAACACTCGGTGCAACCGTAGCCTTCGAGGGGCCTGATCCCGAATTCCTCTTCGAACGCAGTTGCAAGGCGTTCGGAAAGCTTTTCGGCGCCTGTCATTACAATTCGGAGGCTGCCGAAATCTTCCGGCGCGCAACCGCGCAAATAGAGCTGCAGGAAGGTTGGTGTAGCGAGCAGGAAAGTGAGGGCGTGCTGATTTACAATGGGACCAATCGCCTTGGCATCGAGTGGGTTCGGATAAAAGGCAACGCGCACTCCGAGGACGGCCGGCAACCACAAAGTTCCGGTAAAACCGAAAGAGTGGAAGAACGGCAAAATGCCAAGTAAGCCGTCGTTCGGGTTCAAGCCAAAAACCTGATCGAGCTGCTGGATGTTCGAGCCGATATTGTAGTGGCTGAGCATGACGCCTTTGGGTTCGCCGGTGCTGCCGCTGGAAAAAATGACGGTTGCCAGATCATCCAGTTCAGCTTTTTTTTCACGACCGAGCCAACGCTCGAGCAAACCCAAGGGCATCAGCCAGCTTGCGAGCAGAGCCGTGATTTTTTCAGTCGAGGTCGGCCGCGCAGCGAGGTCTTCCAAAAATCGCACCTCAGCCGGCACTTTAATCTTAATTTTCTCAAGAAAAGTTCTCGAAGAGACGACCGTTTTGATCTGGCACTGACCCAAGCAGGAGGCCAGGGACTCTTCCGAAGTCGTATAGTTTAGATTGACCGGCAACTTGCCCATCAACAGCGCGGCAAAATTCACCAGCGCGCCCGGCACGGAGGGAGGCAGCAGCATTCCGATGCTCCCCTGCCCGACAGTCACGGGCTCCAGTCGCCGAGCAAGAAAGATGGTGCGCATCAACGCGGCACCAAAGGTCAATCGTGGCGTCTGCGGGTCGGCCATGAAACAGCGGAAAGGATGCCGGCGCGCGGTGGCGACGAATGCGCGATGCAGAGTTTGCATTCGCTCTTTGCGGTGCTGCCATGCCTCGGCCATGAGTTGTTGGACGATTTGCCGCACCAGCGCCGGCGTCGAATCGTGCGGCAATGGCTTGCCAATATTCACTGCGACCGGAAATGGTATTCGCCGTGGCCATTTCCAAACAAATCGTCCTTTCTCGAAGCTGAAGATGCTGCCCCAGACTCCATCGAGCGCCACCGGTATGATAGGCGCCTCGATGTCTTTCATGATCCGCTCGAAACCACGGCGAAAAGGCAACATGTGCCCGATTCGAGTGATTTGGCCTTCAGCGAAAATGCAGACGATCTCGCCGTTCCGAATGGCCTCGCTGGCGGTTTTCAGCGACTGCAGCATTTCCCGGGGCCGCAACTCGGAGGAAATGGGAATCGCCTGCATCAGGCGGGCGATAGGTTTGATCCAACGCTGATCGTAAACGCCTTTATAAATAATGAACCTAATGTGACGTCGTGTGGTTGCTGCCAGCAGCAATGCGTCGATTAATGAAAGATGATTGCAGACCAGCAACGCGCCGCCTGACGCAGGAATGTTTTCGGCCCCATCTGCGCGCAGGCGATAGAACGTATGCGTTAAGAACCACAAAAAGATCCGCAAAGCCCCTCCCTCAATGATTCGTCTGGGTCCGCGGCTCATGACGGGATCTTAGCTCGAGACGCGCCGGCAGTGCGCAATGCCTGCAACATCCAAAGAACCCCGCCAATCAAAAGCATAACCGGCAGGACCAGCACAGCCTGAGCTACTCCACCACCCCACCGGTCGGCCAATCGCCCGACGAGTTCGGGGGACCACATATCGCCGAACAGATGAATCATGAAAATGGAGGCAGCCATAGCGCTGGCCCGCAAGTTTACCGGGACCGTTTCGAGGATCAGGGTATTGACCGGGCCAGTGGAAAGAAAAAGGAGGAACATGGCTGTAGCCATCAAGACCCTTGCGGTCGTGGCGTTGTGGCAAAGGAATGAACCAAAGGCCACCGGTGCGGCAACCAAAACGGAGCTGCCCAGGAGCCAGGCATAGCCTGCCGGGCTGCGCTTATGCCAGAGCGTGGCAACGAACCCGCCGACAAGCGTGCCCCCCAAACCGGTCCCCACCAGCACTGCCGCAAAGAAGTTGTCGGTTTGTTTGGTGGAGAGGTGATGAACCTGCTCCAGGAACGCGGGTCCCCACATGCCGAACGCTCCCATCGCGAAGGTGTAAGCAACGTATCCCCAAATGACTAATTGATAATCCGCATTGCGCACTAACTTCAGGTAGTCCTCGGGGCGAGGCTTTGAGACCGTTTCGCCGGCGCTGAGCTCGGATTGGCCGCGTTTCGGTTCGGCAAAGGGCAGCAGCACCAGCGCGAGTAGCAGCCCCGGCAGGCCTGGCCAGATAAAAGCGTGACGCCAACCCCAGTGGGTCGACACCTGACCGCCGATTAAAAAGCCCAACGCCGCGCCGAATGGAATTGCGGCGTAAAATATTGTTAGGGCGTTGTTTCGCCGGGTTGGCCCGAACGCATCGGAAATCAGGCTGGGGCTCAGCGTGGCATAACTTGCCTCGCCAAACCCTACCAGCACGCGAAACATTAGCAGCACCGTGAAACTAGTTGCGAAACCGGTCAATACCGTTCCCAGGCTCCAAACGAAAATGCCCAAGGCGATTAGCCATTTACGGGCGATCCGGTCACCGAGATATCCAAAAAAAGGCGAAGTGACAAAATACCCGAGCATGAAGGCGGTCACTGTCCGGCCGGAATCCCCGTAATTAATGTGGAACTCATTGGCCAGCGGTGTGCGGACCGCGTAGACTACGTACCGATCGAGGTAGTTCAACAGGTTGAGTCCAGTGAGGGTAAGCAGGATCCAGAAAGGTGTCAGTTGTTTGCGCACACGCGGTAATAGTTATGGCCGGCCGGCGACTCTGAACAATCAATTGACGACGCAGCGACTATAGGCAAGGCGCCACGCCAACACCAATCGATAAAACTGGGTCCAATATCGATTGCAATGCACGCTGGAGATTCTGAGTTTTGTATTGCGCAGAAGGTTTACCGAGCGCTGAATATTTTATGGCTTATGCTTTAGCCCGCTTGCGAGGATGCCTGGGTTACTTAACCTGGTTATACCTCGGGTTGGGGGCAATGTCCTTGCTTGCCCTCGCATTATTTGCTTGCTCCGCAACCGCAGGGTCGGCGCTCACGCTTTGCGCGAAGGGCCGCAGCCCGTATATCATTGTCATTGCCGCCAATGCCCCGCCCTCCGAACGCTATGCTGCAAGCGAACTCCAAGGGTATCTCGAGAAGATAGCTGGCGCTAAACTGCCGATCGTCAACGATGCGGAACGTCCCGCGTCGCATGAGATTCTCCTGGGTGAAAACTCCCATCTGCAAAAGCTGCGGTCAAAAATCGATTTTTATAGCCTGGGCACCGAGGGATTCGTTCTACGCACCGATCGAAACCGGCTCATCATCGCCGGGGGCAAGCCCCGAGGAACGCTCTATGGCGTTTATGAGTTATTAGAGGATAAACTAGGCGTGCGCTGGTTTACACCGGAGGTGGAGTCGGTTCCGACCACTAATCGACTCACTCTACCAGTCCTGGCTGAAAGGCATTTGCCGGCATTAGAATACCGCGAGGTTTTTTGGACCGAGATGATGCGTAACGCGGACTTTGCTGCTCGGCGTCGGCTTAACGGCGATCATTATCAATTAACCGAAAAGCACGGGGGACAGGCGGTTGTTTATTTCCCGTTCGTTCACAGCATGGACAGCCTGGTGCCTCGGAAGCTTTACAGCGAGCACCCCGAGTATTTTCCACTGATCAACGGCGAGCGTAAAAGCGGTTACGTCCAACGTTGCCTTTCGAATCCGGACGTGCTGAAACTTGCTATTGCAAAGGTCCGCGAGTGGCTCAAAGAGCATCCGGAAGCCACCATCATCAGCGTGTCTCAAAATGACACGGGCAACTGGTGCCAGTGCCCCGAATGCAAAGCCCTGGACGACGAACAAGAAAGTCCGGCAGCTTCGCTGATTCGGTTCGTCAACGCTGTGGCTGCCGATATCGAACAGGACTATCCGAAGGTGCGGATCGACACACTGGCCTACCAATACACGCGCAAGCCGCCACGGACAGTTCGGCCCCGCCAAAACGTCATCATCCGGCTGTGCTCGATCGAATGCTGCTTCGCGCACCCCCTGGCGACATGCGATTCACAACAAAATCAGCGCTTTCGCGCGGACATTCTCGCGTGGGAGCCCGTTGCTCCCAAGCTCTATGTCTGGGATTACACATCCAACTTTTCTCATTACCAGCAGCCGTTTCCGAATATTGATGTTCTCCAGCCCAACGTCCGCTTCTTCGTGGAGCATGGCGTCAAAGGCCTCTTCGAAGAAGGAAACTACTCCCCTGGTACCGGCGAAATGGGACCTTTGCGATCTTATCTGCTCGCCGAGTTGCTCTGGCATCCGGACGCGGACATGCCCAAGCTTACGGCTGAGTTTCTTCGCGGTTACTATGGACCGGCCGCCCCCAAGCTGCAGGCTTATCTCGACGTGCTCCAGGCGCAGGTGCGTGACGGCAAAACGCACGCTCATATTTCCGACTCGCCCAGAACTGCGTATTTGAACGACCAACTCATTTCGGCGGCCGACCAGTTACTGAATGACGCGCATGCCCTGGGCGACTTAACCATCCAATCCCGCGTCGACGTGGCCCACTTGCCAATCTGGTATACTCGACTCGTTACCGGCCGATTGAGCGAAGGTGCGCGCGAGGAACGGCTCCGGCAGTTCATGGATGTGGCGCGCGGAGCAGGCATAACGCATATCAGTGAGGGCCGCTCCCTGGACGACTGGGCTAAAAGCATGACCGCGAAATGACTCTCTGCTTGCACAGATAAACGGCACATGCGCATTGGCATTTCCACTTCCGTCATTCAGCGCGGCAAAACCGGCGTGGCACAGTATGTATTTGCACTGCTCCGCGCGCTTTCGGGCCATGCCAAACAGCATGAGTTCACCCTGTTCATTTTGGCAGAGGACTTGCCGCTGTTCGATTTCCTGAAAGGCGCCATGAAACAGATAGTGGTGCCGGAAAGGTTTCGGCCACCGGTAAAAAACATCCTCTGGCACCAGGCACAGTTGCCAAACCTGGTTCAGCAGCATGGGATCGAGGTGCTTCACATCCCAAGCTATCGTCGGCTGCTCTGGCGAAAGCCGTGTCGATTGGTGGCTACCATCCACGATCTGGCTCCGTTTCGCGTGCCGGACAAATACGATTGGAAGAGAATGATCTACGGCCGTGTCATCGCCAGGCGACTCGCCCACCGGCAGGACCAAATCATTGCGATCAGCCAAAACACGGCGAACGATTTGATGAACTTTTTTCGCCTGCCTGCCTCGCGAATCACAGTAGTCCATAACGGAATCGAGCATGAACGATTCTCTCCCGGGTCAGCGGAGGAGGCGCAAAGGAAATGGGCGCAGCGCGATCTCCGCTCACCTTTTTTTCTCTACGTCGCCCGCTTGGAGCATCCGGGCAAAAATCATGTGCGATTGATATCCGCATTTGAGGAATTCAAAGCCGCCACAAAGGCGGACTGGCAATTGGTTTTTGCCGGCAGTGATTGGCATGGCGCGGAGGCAATTCACGCTGCCATTCGCCGATCACCCTTTGTCGCAGACATTCATTGCCTGGGCTTTGTGCCGGATTCAGACCTTCCGGAATTGTATCGAGCCTCGGGTGCTTTTGTGTATCCATCTCTTTACGAAGGGTTCGGCATGCCCCCTCTCGAAGCGATGGCCTGCGGCTGCCCGGTCATCGCTTCGGCTTGCGGCTCTTTGGGCGAGGTGCTGGGTGCGGCGGCCGCAATCGTTCAGCCCGAAGATATCCACACCATCGCGAAGCAACTCTATATCGTAGCAACAGACTCGGCGACGCGGAACCGTTTGCGGGCGGCCGGCCTCGCGCAGGCGCACAAGTTTGATTGGGCCAAAACCGCCCAGGCCACGCTGGAAGTGTACCAGCGAGCCTCGAAACAAAGCTAAACCCTCGAATCCCCTCATGCGGCTGCATTTCCGTTCTTATGGCCATGGCGAGCCTTTAATCATTCTCCATGGGCTGTTCGGGTCCCTTGAGAATTGGCACTCGATCAGCCTCAAGCTTTCAGCGCACTTTCAAGTCTTCGCAGTAGACCAGCGTAATCACGGCCAATCACCGCATTCGCCGGAGATGAATTATGAGCTGATGGCGGGAGACTTGGAGGAGTTCATTACCACACATCGTCTGCCGCCGATTAGTTTAATGGGCCATTCAATGGGCGGCAAAACCGCGATGCAATTCGCTATGCTGTATCCGGCGCTGGTGAATAAGCTGATCGTGGTCGATATGGCGCCAGGCGCTGCGGCACCACGCCATGAGCAAATTCTAAGAGCGATGCTCTCACTTAATATCGCAACGGCCAAAGATCGATGCGAACTGGAGCAGGCGTTGGCTCCTGCGGTCCCCGAACTCGCCACTCGTCAATTTCTGCTGAAGAATTTAAAGCGGCAATCTCACGGCGCCTTTCGCTGGCAGATAGGGCTGCAAGAAATCCAGCAGAATTATGCGCAGCTCAGCCATGCCGTCGGCAATGGGCAGGCATTTGATGGGCCAGTTCTCTTTCTCAGAGGAGAAAGTTCCACCTTTCTTGTGGAGCACGACCTGCCCGAGATTCGGCGGCTATTTCCGAAAGCTGAGCTTTGGACGGTCTCACGAGCCGGACACCTGCCACATGTTGAAAACACCACTGAATTTGTGGCGCAGGTAAGGCAATTCCTGACTCCGCATTTTTACCGACAACCTCATCCGTGACGAACCCGTCAATAATCGCGGCGCAAAGTCCTTGCCGCGCGAGAGACGCCGGCTTAGTTTCCTTCAGCCGTGTTACTGGCAGAGAAGCTGCCGCTGTTCGCCGTGCATTTTTCACGCGGAAGCAAATCAATCCTGTTGTGCGCCGGAATTCTCTTTCCCGGCTTGACTCCAATTCGTGGTCTCCACAAGATCGGACCCGTCGGTTTGTCCTTTGACGTTTAGCATTTGAAGTACTATGGCCAGATTGAAGGTGAGCAAGAACGATTCGCGACCCCACCCTAAAAAACAACCTTCAGCAGAACCAGACCCCAATTCCAATCACGCGTCGAACGGAGGTTTAATAACCGTTGTTCCGGGCGCGCGGGTCAATGGCGAGAGCCACGCGGTTCCGGGTAACGGCCGGCTGCCGGTGCTGATCGTTGCCAATGGGACCAATGGCGGCAATGGCCAGGGTATTCCCAACCACGCCTCCGAACTGGCGGAAAAAGTTAAAGAACTCCTCCGGCTGGCCCAGGAACAGGGTTACCTGACTTATAACGACATTAATGATGCTCTGCCCGATTCTCTGCTGACCCCTGAGGACTTGGACGAGATTTATATCAAGCTGCGCAATCTCGAGGTCGAGATCGTCGACCAGGCGGAGGTCGACCGGGTCAAGCAGCCGGAGCCTGAGGAAGACGACGAAAAGACGCGGCTCGATATCCTCGATGATCCAGTGCGGATGTACCTTAAGCAAATGGGGCAGGTGCCGCTGCTCACCCGCGAGCAGGAAGTTGAAATTTCCAAACGCATTGAGAGCGCGGAAAATGAGCTCAAACAGATAATCTACAGCTTCGGCTTTTGCGCGAAGGAACACATCGCGCTGGCGGACAAGCTGGTATCCGAGCCTCCGAAAGAGCGCTTTGACCGGGTCATTCTCGACAAGAAGATCGAGGGACGGGAGTACCATCTGCGCGCGTTGCGAAAGCTGATCAAGACCGTGCAGGCGCTGGATATGCAGATGGACGAGCAGTTCGCTTCCTGGCACAAGGAAACCTCGGCAGCGGGCCGAGCAAGGATTAGCGCAAACCTGACGAAACCGCAGCGCAAGCTGCAGGCCACTTTTGCACGTTTTTATTACAAGCAAAAGGTGATCGAAGAGATTGCGTTGGTGGCGGAGAACATCTACGACAAGTTCCAGCTCAGCCTGCGTCTGCTCAAGGAACTGGAGGAAAGCCGCAAGTCGCTGCCGCATCAATCTTTGCTCGAGGCCGAGCAACTCAAAATCCAGGCGCTCGAGGAATTCGTGCGCATGCCGCACTCGGAGTATCTCGCGCTCTACGACCAGCTAAAACGCGCCGCCGCCCGGGCTGTTCAGGCAAAAACCGAAATGGTAGAAGCCAATCTCCGCCTGGTCATCTCCATCGCCAAGAAATACACGAATCGCGGTCTGTCGTTTCTCGATCTCATCCAGGAGGGCAATATGGGTCTGATGAAAGCGGTCGAGAAATTCGAGTACCGCCGCGGCTACAAGTTTTCGACCTATGCCACCTGGTGGATCCGGCAGGCGATCACCCGCTCGATTGCCGACCAGGCGCGCACGATCCGCATTCCGGTGCACATGATCGAAACGATCAACAAACTCATGCGCACCCAAAAACGGCTCCTCCAGGATTTCGGGCGCGAACCGAGCCCGGAAGAGATAGCGGACGAAATGCAACTTCCAGTCGAGCGAGTGCGCGCCGTGCTCAAGATGGCCCAGCAACCGATTTCCCTGCAATCTCCAGTAGGTGACGGAGAGGACACCAGCTTCGGCGATTTCATCGAGGACAAGAGCACAGAAAGCCCTTCCGAGATGACGAGTTTCAGCCTGCTCAAAGACAAGCTCGGTGACGTGCTGGCCAGTCTGTCCGAACGTGAACGCAAGGTGCTGGAGTTGCGTTTTGGCCTCGGAGATGGCTATTCACGCACGCTCGAGGAAGTCGGCCGGCAGTTCCGCGTCACCCGTGAACGCATCCGTCAGATCGAGGCCAAAGCGTTGCGCAAGATGCGGCACCCGACCCGCATCCGCCAGCTTCACGGCTTTCTCGAGCTGCAGGAAATTGAGGAGTAAGAAGAGAACCAAAGATCGGTTACTTCTTGCTTCGTCGCGTCAGGCTTTCTATCTCCGCCGGCTCGATTGGGATATCGGCCATCAGGTCAACGTTGCCCCCTTCCTGGATGAGCACATCATTCTCCAGTCGTACGGCAAATCCCTCCTCCGGCAGGTAAATGCCTGGTTCAACGGTTAGCACCCAGCCGGTTTGTATCGGCTCAGTCGTAATTCCCACGTCGTGCACGTCGAGCCCCAACGGGTGACCGACGCCGTGCATAAAATACTTCTTTAGGGCTGGTTTGTCCGGGTCTTGCTTGCGAATCTGCGCTTTCGTCAGCAGGCGCAAATCCAGCAGTTCCCTCTCCATGAGCGACTCCGCCTCAGTCTGCCAATCCTTGGGCAGTTTGCCGGGTTTGGCCGCCTGGCTGGCGCCCCTCAGCACGCGCAAAACCGCATGATACACCTGGCGCTGGCGTCGCGTGAACCGGCCATTCACCGGGATTGTGCGGGTGAGATCCGCATTGTAATTGGCGTAGCTGGCGGCCACGTCCAATAGAAGCAGGTCGCCGTCACGGCAAGTCTGATCATTCTGGAGGTAGTGCAACACACAGGCATTCTTGCCGCTGGCGATAATCGGCGAATATGCAAAAGCGCCGCCGCGCCGGGTGAACTCATGGATGAACTCCGCTTCCACTTCCATTTCGTTGATTCCCGGTTTTACTTTTCGGCAAACACGCAGAAAACCTGCTTTCGTGATCGCGCAAGCCTGCCGTAACAAATCGATTTCGATCCCGGACTTTACCGCCCGCAACCGGTGCATCAGCGGCGCCAGCCGCTTATAATCGTGAAGCGGATAGCATCGAACGGTCTCGGCTACAAACCGCGCTTCCCGCGTTTCCACCACAATGTGGGCGCGTTTGTGCTCGTTCGTATTGAGGTATACGTGATCGCATTCGCACATCAACCGATGAAATATCGGCCTGAACTCAGTGAGCCACTCGATACGTTGAATCCCGCAGACTTTCCGCGCTTCCTCCTTCGTGAGCTTATGGCCTTCCCAGATCGCCAGCAACTCATTCGTTTCGCGCAAAAACAGAATCTCCCTCATCTTTTCATCGTGCGCGTTGGGATAAAGCAACAGGATGCTCTCCTCCTGTTCCACACCGCTGAGGTAAAACAAATCCGAATTGGCGCGCAGAACCAGCAAGCCATCCGCGTTGGTTGGCAAAACATCGTTCGCGTTCACCACCGCCAGCGAGTCTGGCAAGAGCATTTTCGACAGGTTTTTGCGGTTTTGTTTGAACAGCTTCGAGTCGATGAGTGCGTATCGCATAAGCCAGCGCCTTATTTACACTGCGCCACGCCATATGCCAGTCTGAAAGAAATGGGTTTTACCAGCTTGCCAACACCTCGAGCTCCCGCTATTGACAGGTCCATGAGAACGACAGTTCTGTTGGCTGCCTTGGCCTTGGCTTGCGCCGTCGGGCTGGCTCAGGAAACTAAAACGAATGCCCTGGTCAAAATTCAGGCCAGTGCCGCCAAACAACACATCGATGCCGATGCCATTGTCAGCGGAAAAATCGCCGAGGTGAACCGCGCGGAACGCCTCGTTCGCTTGAACTTCGACAAACCTTTCCCCAACCAAACGTTCACAGCCGTGATCTTCGCCAACAAAACCAACCTGTTCCCCGAGATCGAAAAGCTCAAAGATAAGAACGTGGAGATCAGCGGCAAGATCGCCCAGTATCGCGGCCGTCCGGAGATCATTCTCACCAGCACCAACCAGTTGAGGGTGCTGGATCAATAAAAAGTAAGAGAGCGACCCAGGCGCAGGTCGCTCTCTTGTCTTCCTAAACAGTCTTCCTCCTTTAATCGATTGTTCGAGCTTGGGGTTTACTACCACCAAGCCCCTTTTGACGGTATGGGGTAAACACCTTACCCGCTTCCTGCCCCGAATCTGCACGTGCATCGGAGAAGCAACTTGGCCCATCTATAACCACGAAAAACAACCAAAATAAGCGAAAGGCTCGGCTTCTTTTCGCGTGTTTCGTTTATTTCGTGGTCTCTCCGTGCAGGCTCATGTGTGGAGTAAAGCCCGCCCATCCTCATTGACAACCCTGCCAACTCGCGGAACGATTTGTCTATGGATTTCTGTACCGAAGCTGAGCTGCTTTAGGCACTTGCCATGACTGACGCCAACGCGCCAAAAACCCGGGTCGCCAACAATTCACTCTGGTACAAAGATGCAATCATCTACGAAGTCCACGTCCGGGCTTTCGCGGATGACAATGCGGATGGAATCGGAGATTTTGCCGGGCTGACGCGCAAACTGGATTACCTGCAGGATCTCGGCGTGACGGCCATTTGGCTTCTGCCGTTTTATCCGTCACCCCTAAAGGACGACGGATATGACATCGCCGACTACTATTCAATTAACCCCATCTACGGCAGCCTTCGGGATTTCAAATTACTCCTGCGCGAGGCGCATGCCCGGAATCTAAAAGTGATTACGGAGCTGGTCGTCAACCACACCTCCGACCAGCACCCCTGGTTTCAACGCTCCCGACGCGCACGGCCAGGCAGCGTTTGGCGCGACTTTTATGTCTGGAGCGACACGCCCGACAAGTATCGCGAGGCGCGAATTATTTTTCGCGATTTCGAGCTGTCGAACTGGACTTGGGATCCGGTTGCGCGCGCCTATTTTTGGCACCGCTTTTATTCTCACCAGCCCGACCTCAATTATGACAGCCCGCACGTGCACAAAGAAATCGCGCGTGTGCTCGAATTCTGGCTCGACTTGGGCGTCGATGGCCTGCGGTTGGACGCCGTCCCATACCTTTATGAACGGGAAGGCACGTCCTGCGAAAATTTAGCGGAGACGCATGCCTACCTCAAAACCCTGCGCAAGCTCGTGGACGAAAAATATGGGGACCGCATGCTGCTGGGTGAGGCCAATCAATGGCCGGAAGATGCCGTGAGTTACTTCGGCGGCGGCCAGGGTGATGAATGCCATATGGCATTTCATTTCCCTCTGATGCCGCGGATTTTTATGTCGGTCCGTATGGAGGATCGCGTCCCGATTGTTGATATTCTGGACCAGACTCCGGCGATTCCCGAGACCAGCCAATGGGCCTTGTTCCTGCGCAACCATGATGAACTGACGCTGGAAATGGTAACCGACGAAGAGCGCGATTACATGTACCGCGTTTATGCGAACGACGCTCGGGCGCGCCTGAACCTGGGGATCCGCCGGCGATTGGCGCCCTTGCTCGGCAACGATCGCAAACGAATTGAACTGCTCAACCTCCTGCTGTTTTCGCTGCCCGGCACACCGGTGCTTTATTACGGTGATGAAATCGGCATGGGCGACAATGTTTTCCTCGGCGACCGCAATGGTGTCCGGACCCCTATGCAGTGGAGCTCGGACAAAAATGCAGGATTTTCCAGAGCGACGCCGCAGGCGCTCTATCTGCCAATTGTCCTCGACCCTGAATACCACTACGAAGCCGTGAACGTGGAAGCTCAGCAGCGCAATCCCAATTCGCTGCTGTGGTGGACAAAACAAATCCTTACGTTGCGCAAACGATATAAGGCATTCGGCCGGGGATCCTTGCGTTTCGTGCAAGCTGATAACCGAAAGGTGCTTGCTTTCTTGCGCAGCTACGAATCCGAACGCCTGCTCATCATTGCCAACCTGTCGCGTTATCCCCAGCCAGTTCGGCTCGAGCTCTCCGAGTTTCAAAAATGGGTCCCCGTCGAACTTTTCGGCGGCACCAGCTTCCCGGCGATCACCGACCAGCCCTATTTCCTTACGCTTAGTCCTCACGCGGGCCTCTGGTTTGCACTGGAACCGGCGTCCGCGACGGAGGCTTCCGTAACCGCTTCCACACGTGCAACCCTGAACGTCCGCGACGACTGGACTGAGCTACTGAAGAGCAAGCGGCGTGATGTCCTGGAAAACTGCCTGACCGATTTCCTCGCTGCTTCGCGGTTTCTAAGGGCTTCGGCCCGGGAAGTCCGCTCGGTCCAAATCCGAGATGCCTTTGAACTGCAGTCTTCCGGCAATCCGGTCGCGCTGCTGGTCGTCTCAGTGAACTTTGTCGAAGGCGATCCATCGGATTACTATGTTCCAATTGCCTGGGCCGGCGGCGCTGCGGCTGAACGGCTCGAACAAGCTTCGGCCGGGGAGATCATCTGTCGCGTGCGATCGGGAACCTCCGATACCCCTGGCTTGCTGTACCTCGCTCATCGCAGCCCGGAGTTTAGTAGCGCCTTGCTGACAACGATCATTCATCGGCGTTCGGTCACCGGTCTCTCAGGCGAACTTTCCGGTTTCACGACACCCACACTGCGTTCCACCGGCTTCAATAACGATGCCGCGGCTGCGGCGCCCGCGTTCGGCGGCCCGGAGCTGAACAACGTGATCACTATTTATCCCGACAAATTGGTCCTTAAATTCCTGCGCCGAGCTGAGGTGGGCGCCAACCCGGACCTGGATCTTTGTCGATTTTTGACCGAGCAGAATTTTCCCAACATCGCTCCGGTGGCAGGGTGGGCCGAATGCCACCGGGATGACGACTCTGCCGCTACCGTGGCCATTCTCTCGCGCTTTTTGCCAGGCACCCAGGATGGCTGGCCTTACACGCTTGATACCTTGAGCCGCTATTTCGATCGAATCCGCACGGCGGCGCACGCAACGCTCGCCCCGCCGCCCGTCGATGGATCCCTCTCGACCCTCGCGGAAACCGAACCGCCGGAATCGACGGTTGCCTTGCTCGGCACGTATCTCGAGCTGGCCCGCTTGTTGGGCCAGCGCACCGGCGAGTTGCATCGCGCCCTCTCGGCGGACGTGGGTGAGCGTGATTTTGCGCCGGAGCCATTCACTCCCTTTTATCAACGCTCTCTCTACCAATCGATGCGCAACCTGGCGGTGCAAACGATTGCCCGCCTTCGCCAAAAGCTTACAGTCGTTCCGCAAGATCTCCGCGCCGATGCGCAGAAAGTAGCCGATTCGGCCCCGGACATCCTGCGCCGCCTTCGGTCGGTCTACCAGGTCGGCCTGAGCGCGCAGCGAATCCGTTGCCATGGCGACCTGCATCTCGGCCAGGTCCTTTATACAGGGAAAGATTTCTTTTTTGTCGATTTCGAAGGCGAGCCCAGCCGGCCCCTGGGTGAACGCCGCATCAAGCGCTCTCCTCTGTTCGACGTGGCCGGCATGATCCGATCCTTCGACTACGTCGCTTATGCCGCCCTGCTGAAGCAAATCGACCTCGGCATTCTTCAGCCCCAGCAGCTTGGAACCCTCGAGCCCTGGGCGCGCTTCTGGTCGCGCCGGGTCAGCGTGGTCTTTCTCAAGGCTTACCTCGCGGCCGTCAAAGGTTCCGGATTGGTTCCGGCCGCGAAGGAGCCCTTCTCGGTCTTGCTCGAAGCTTACCTGCTTGAAAAAGCCATCGCGGAGATCGGCTACGAACTGGAGCATCGCCTCGATTGGCTCAAGATTCCTATTCGCGGCCTCCTGCAACTTCTATCTTCCTCTTAATCTTAATCTTCCCTCCTCTTCCCTCGTCCTCGTTCTCGTTCTCGTTCCTCGTCCTCGTTCTTCGCGCTCCTTCTCACCTCGCGCGGCTCATGACTCCCGGACGCTCATTTCTGCGAAGATGGCCTCATCGCCGCGTCGCGTGATTTGACCTTGTTGGGCTGGGGTCATCGGTATCCCCGCAAGGCGTAATCAGCGAGCCGGTCATCCCAGCTAACCACTCGTCCGGCGGCGACGTCGAACTCAAGTCCCGTCACGTCAAAGAGGCCGGTGAGCGCCTCGGCCTCCGGGTTGTCGAATGCGGCTGTGCTTTCGCGCAGCCAGTTCTGAAGATCGTCGTCGCTCTCATACATTAGCGCGAGCTCCGCCGGATCGAGGCCGATACACGGTGCAGCCTGGTTGCCAACCTCCTGCCTGAACTCGGCGAGCAGGGAGTGCAGTTCGCGCGGCAACCACGACTGGATGAGTGCCGTGCGCTGTGACAGCCGCTCAACAGCAGCATCCCGGGGTGAACACAACCCGGGGATTCGGGAAATGGAGCCATCGGAGAGGGGCAACTCGAAAGCATGGGTGTCACCCGCGCTGAATAGCGCAAACCAAAAGACGGGGATCGAGTTTTTCGCCTCGCGCAGCACCGGACAAGCAAGGAATGGTGAGCGATTCTTCTCTAGCAAGACCAACTTGGCGGTGTTGCCCATACTGATTCTAGTTCAGCCCAACGATGAAGGCTCTCATAATCCCTTCGCGATGCTGGCCAGCCATCGCGACAAGGAGCGGCATAACCAGCAAAATGCGTAAAGGGGAGGTCATCGTGAGCGGTTAACGGCGAGCGTCAGGATTTCTCGCGCCTAGCGAGAATATCCTGCGCGCTCTTGTTCTGCATCCCATTCTATCTTGTCGGGCTGTATTTTTCCCGTAGTGGCCCGGTAATTGTAAGATATGATGACGAGGTCATCTTTCGTCCCAAAGGTCATGTCTGGTCCAGCACAGGAAATGATACCGCCCTTGGGCTGATAGCGTAGCTTCGTTCCCCATGGATCCACAAGCGATCTGGTGTCGAGACCCAAATGTCGCGCGTGCTCACCGGTGACGAGTTCGGAGAGGCTGCCTGCAATGTGCATTGTCGCAGCCATATATGCCCGCTGTGCCTCTGCCAAGAGACATAGCTGGGCTTTTGCTGACGCAAGAGGGGGGATTGTGTTCGCAGTTGCTGGCGGAGTGTTCGTGTTGCCAGCCATGCACCCGGTATTGAGAGCGATTATAGCAAGAACTGTGAAGATGCTTTTCACGGGCACCTTCCTCGCAGAACAATTATTGCCCGACCCCTTTCGTTGTTCCCACCTGCCCCGTTTTCCATCGAGGTTCCTCATACCTTATTTGCTTATACGCCGATCACGCCCAAGGTCAATTCCGCAAAAATCGCGATCGTTTGGCAATCACGTGGCCTTCTCCCCTTCGTCCTCGTTCTCGTCCCTCGTCCTCGTCCTCTTCCCCCTTAATCGTAATCTTCCCTCCTCCTCGTTCTCCTCCTTCGCCCTTCGTCCTTCGTCCCCTACCTTGCCGCCGCAGACGACCGATGCGCATGCAGCACATTCCATTGTCCATTGGTCAAGACAAGCACCACCGACTGAACAAAGTGGGTTGTGAAGGTTTGCCCGTCCCTGGTCGTTGCGCTGGTGGTTCCTTCGCCGACCGCCAGGGCAACGGTTGGAGCCAGCAAGGTGACATGTTGTTCGCCAAACTGGTACTCCACCTTTTGAATCTGTTCGAAGCCGCGTTTGGTTGATTCCAGCGCTTCCTGGCGCGTGAGGAACAGCCGCCCGTTCTGGGCCACCGCGCCGGAGTCGTTCTCGAGCACGAAACTAAACACCTTATCCACATCCAGCGACTGCGCGGCGCTTTGGATCTCGTTGAGCCGGGCCAGGACCGCCGCCTGAACTGCCGCAGGGGCAGCGGTTTTGTTCGTTTGGGCCCGCGACGTAGTTCCTATGGCGAGCACGACGAGCGCCGAGACAACTGCAAGCAGCAGCAGGAATTTGGGCGAACCGGTGGGGTTATAAGGGGTCTTAGTCATGATCAATAATTGGGTTGATGATTTGCTGGGAGATACTTCAGCGCAAAAAGGCACGGTAGAACCGGCGGTTGAGGTGTCGAGTTTGCGGGTCGGAAAGTTCCAGCAAGCCGGAGGAATTTGTGACGGTGCTCCAGGTTTGCCAATGGATCAGGTCTACGGAAGTCTCGATGACCGCCTGCGCGCCCGGTTCGGAGGATAGGGCGAGCTGCAACGAGCCGGAGCCCGGATGAAGTGTCGCGCGCAGCCGGCAGCTCAGGCGAAGATCATTATGTAGCCGGGCGATCGCATGCGTGGTAATTCCATCGATGCTGCTGAATTGGCCGGCCACCAGTACGCGCCCGTCAGGCTCCAGCGCCAGCGCGTGGACCCAACTGTCGCTTAACCCGCTCTGCATCGAGACGGAAAATGTCCGATCGAGGGAGCCGTCCACATTGAACCGAACGATGTCCGAGTGAAGACCGGTCAGGCTGGCAATTACTTTGTCATCGGCTTGCAACACCATGTCATCGGCCTGATACCAGGATGCTGTATCGAAAACTCGCTCCAGCGATCCGTCCGCATTCAGCCGGGTAATCAATGCCGGGTCGCCATCTGCCCAGTTGCGTCCGAGCACCAGGATGCGCTGGTCCGGTTGAACGATGATTTTATTGACCTGGATGGGACGAACGGGAAAGGAAGGATCGCGAAGGCCATCGGGCAAGAGCCGGAGCAACTGGTCGCCGCCGCCGACAAACAGACCGCCGATCAGGATTTTGCCGTCCGCCTGCACGGCAACCGGGCCGACCGGTGCGTCGTTATCGAGATCGGGAACCAGGCTCGGATCCAGCGAAAACGACGGATCGAGAGTGCCATCGGCATTAAGCCGGGCAATGTACGGCCGATCGATTCCGCGCAGCGTCACAAAGTCGCCCGTCACCAGCAATTTGCCGTCCGGCTGCAAAGTCACCCCGCTGATAAACGGGTATGAATTTTCGCAATCTTCAACCTGGAACCCCGGATCCAAGCGGCCATCACTCAGCAGTCGCACCAGGCCCACTTTGGTTGAGGTGCCGATCGTGAACGGCGAACCACCCACCACGACGCGGCCATCGGGTTGCACCGTAATAGCCCACGCGGCCGGCCCCGTCATTGGCGGCGCAAAGTCCGCATCGAGCGTGCCGTCGCGATTCAGCAACGCCACCGGAGAACGTGTCACGCCGTTGTAGGTGGCGCTGGCACTCAGGCCGATCAACACTTTCCCGTCCGGCCTGGCCGCCACACGCCAAATCTGGACCGCACCCGCCAACGTAGGCTTCCGGAAAGCAGGATCCATCCGGCCGTTCGCCAGCAATTTCGAAACTGGGAAACTTGCCGAATTCGCTCCCCAACCGTCGATGACGCCGGCCGCCACAAACACGTCGTTATCGCCGTTTGCAGCCAGCCCCCGGATCCACGGCGCGACCGCACCGGGGAACAGATCCGGCGCCGCAAAACCACTGTCCAGCCGGCCGTCGCTCAGCAGCCGCGCCAGGCCGCGACACGGCTGTGTGTCCGCGCTGATGAAATTGCCTCCGATAATCAATCCGCCGTCTGTCTGCAGCGCCATCCCTGCGATGTACACTTCCCACTCGGCAGAAATCGCCGGCGGCACGAATGAACCGTCCAGCGAACCATCCCCAAGCAATCGCGCGATTCCCGGCCGCGGCCTGCCGTTCACTTCCGTGAACCGGCCACTGACCAGGATCTGCCCCTGCTCGTCGAGCGCCACCGCCACCACCCACCCCACAAAGGGCATTTGCTGTATCGTTGGCACCTGAAACGTCGGATCAGCGCTGCCGTTGGCGTTCAGCCGCAACAAAGGTTGGTTCAGCGCGCGAGGAAAACCCGCAACCAGAATCCGCCCATCTGGCTGGATCAATATCGACGTAATCCCGTAGTCCGAATTGGTGACCGCTCCGGCCGCATTAAATCCCGGGTCCAAACTGCCGTCCGGGTTCAACCGGGCAATTCCCACTCGGGTTGCTCCCTCCACGTTCGTGAAACTGCCGCCAACCAGGATCCGCCCGTCCGGCTGAACCGCTACGCAGCTCAAGTAATGCCCAATTTGCGGCCGAAACGAATTATCAACGCGTCCGTTCCGATTCAGCCGCACCACGCTATCGCAGGCCACGCCATCAAAGTGCCCGAAATCCCCGGCCACCAGTATCTTCCCATCCGGTTGTACCGCCAGGCTGTTGACTGCGCCATCCGCACCCGCGCCAATATTAAAATTGGCATCCAGCGTGCCATCGGCATTAAGCCGTGCCAGCCGATTGCGCGCCGCGCCGTCCACACCGACGAATTCGCCGCCGATGAGAAGTTTGCCGTCAGCCTGCTGTGCCAGGCAACGCGCGACGCTCTCGCCTTGGGCCGGGCCGATAAGCCGCCCATGCGCCGTCGGGTCGAACGACGTATCCAGCGAGCCCGGACGCGCTCCGCCGTGTAATGAATTGCAGAAAACGCACAGCCCTGCCGCCAGAACCAGCCGGAAGCTTTTTGTTTTCACGTTGCCTCTCCAGCGGCCTCAGCCAAAGCGCCTGCTTTGCGACCGCCTGATTTGCAGCCTGTGCCAAAAGCCAAGAAATGTCAATCAGTTTTACATCTGTGACACTTAGCATGCATAAGAGTACAGTATTACTGAGTTACTGACCTTTTATGAGCTTTTTCCCTCCTAATCGTAATCGTAATCCCCAAACCGCGCCGCGCGCGCATTGTGACAATGAGCCCAAACCATTCGGATAGATTCCCCCTCTCCCCATCGGATGGGGAGAGGGTCGGGGTGAGGGGCCTGTTGTTCGCTCACGGTCCATGGAAAGGTCCTTCTGCCTTTTCGTGTATTTAGTGTATTTTGTGCAGTGCCAATTAAAATTCCCCAGTGATGCCAGTTAAAAATCACCATTGAGCCGGTAGTATCGCGCCGCGGTTTGGGCCGGGTTGGCTGAGTGGCCAGGCCTGGTTTTAGGCCGCGCGCAATGATTACCCAACAGCAGTACAAACGGCTCATGAGTGAATACAAAAAGACAGGCAAGATAATGGTCAGCGCGATGAAGGCGGATATCGACCGCCAGACCGCGCGCAAGTACATCCAGGCCGGCAAAGGCCCGGCGGAGTTACAAGCCAAACATACCTGGCGAACGCGACCCGATCCGTTGGCAAAGATTTGGGATGAAGTCGCACGGATGTTGCTAGCGGCTCCGGAGTTGGAAAGCAAAACGCTGTTCGAGCACTTTCTGGCTCGAGCCGACAGCGGGTTGGAACCGAGTCATTTGCGGACGTTTTTTCGGCGCGTGCGGCAATGGCGGGCGACGCAAGGGCCGGAGCAGGAAGTGTTCTTCGCGCAGGAGCAGAGGCCGGGTGAGTTGATGCAACTGGACTGGACCTACGCTCGGGAGTTGCAAGTCACCATCCAGGGCGAAGCGCTGGACCACCTGTTCTGCCATTGCGTGCTGCCCTATTCCAATTGGCAGTGGGCGATGCGTTGCATCTCGGAGTCATTCCTGAGTCTGGTCAGCGGTCTGCAAGCGGCGCTGAAGCAGTTGGGCAAGTCGCCTACCCATTTGGGGACCGATAACACCAGTGCCGCGACGCACGAGATCGAGCAACTGCCTGGCCGACCACGAGGCTATAATAGCGATTACCTGGAGCTGTGCACGCACTACGATCTGACACCGCTGACCATCAACGTGAACTGTCCGCATGAGCACGGGGATGTGGAGTCGCAAAACGGGCATCTGAAGCGGCGGCTGGACCAACATCTGTTGTTGCGCGGCAGCCGCGATTTTAACTGCTTGGAACAATATGACGGTTTTGTGGAAGAGGTGCTGCGCGCGGCCAATGCCAAACGGCAAAAGCGGCTGGTCGAAGAACTGGCGTGCATGCGGCCGTTGCCGGCGATGGGTCTGGCGGAGTATCGGGAGTTTGAGCCGGTGGTCAGTTCGCAAAGTCTGATGCGCGTTAACAGGCATACCTATTCGGTCCCTTCTCGCTTGATCGGACACACACTGCGGGTGGAGCAGTACGAGGCCGAACTGAAGGTGTACTTGGGGCGGGAGTTCTTGTTTTGCCTGCCGCGATTGCGCGGGGACCGTGGGGCGCTGGTGGACTTCCGGCACGTCATCAGCGGCCTGCTGCGCAAGCCCGGAGCCTTTATTCATTATCGACACCGGGAGGCCCTTTATCCCAGCGGGGTGTTTCGCGCCGCTTATGATCGGCTCGTGGCCGAGCACGGCGAGCGGCCGGGAGTCATTGAATACCTGCATGTGCTCAAACTGGCGGCGGACGAAACGGTGGGCAAAGTCGAGCCGTTGCTGGAACGCCAACTGAAGCTCTCGGGCAAGTGGCGCGCCAAGCAACTGCGTGAGCAGTTGGTTCCCGCCCGTCAAGACGTCATCGAACTGTCGGCCCTCACGCCCAGTCTCGAGGCTTATGATCGGCTCCTGGAAAGTGAGGTGGCGCATGTCGGCTGACCCCTTGGCCATGTTGTTCCGACAGTTCTGCCTCACGAGCATGGCGGCGCGTTTTGAGGAGATGATCCAGTTGGCTGAAGCGCAGAACTGGGGCTACCGCAAACTGTTGTTGCAGTTGTGTGAAGCCGAAGACGCCGACCGCCGTGAACGCAAACGCCAACGGCTGTTGCACGAATCAAAGCTGCCCTCGGGCAAGACCCTGGGCAACCTCGACGAGTCCAAATGGCCGAGCAAGGTGCGCCGCCAGTGGCCGACTTTGCTGGAAGGCGGCTTTATTGAGCGGGCAGAGAACCTGTTGGCCTTTGGTCTGCCGGGCCGGGGCAAGACTCACTTCCTGTGCGCTCTGGGGCGCGAGTTGATCTTGGCCCGCGGTTACGCAGTCTACTTCACCCCAACCTTCAAGCTGGTGCAGCAGCTCCTGGCGGCCAAGAAGGAGCTCAAACTCGATTCGGCGCTCAAGAAGCTGGATCGGTTTAACGCCATCATTCTCGACGACATTGGCTACGTGCAACAGTCGCGGGAAGAGATGGAAGTGCTCTTCACCTTCCTAGCGGACAAGTATGAACGGCGCAGCGTGCTGGTGAGCAGCAACCTGGTCTTCTCGAAATGGGACCAGATTTTCAAAGACCCAATGACCACGATGGCGGCGGTGGACCGATTGGTGCATCACGCGATCATTTTGGAATTTGACGGCGAGAGCCTGCGCGGACCACGTCAAAAAGAAAAGGGCGGCACCTAACCCGGGACGCCCACCAGCCCCTTCGGTTCCGCTCCGTCTTTGGCGCCTGGCGGCGCCAAAGACTCCGCTCCACCGAAGGGGCTGGTCCAGAGGGTTTGAAACAGTTGAAACGCGATGAAAGAACAAAAGGGGTAAACCGGTTCGATGGTGAGATTTAATTGTCACTGATCGTGAAGAATAATTGTCATTGACCA
>CAZUVM010000091.1:0-40327 GCA_964623885.1 uncultured Verrucomicrobiota bacterium | reverse complement strand
TGCCCGACAGAACCGTGATCGGCGCGATGTGCTTTTTGATCGTTCGAAACAGAAGCAAGTAAAACGGCAGAAAAAAGTGGAACAGACCCAGGGCACCGACGATCCACACCCAGTTGCCCGCAATGCGGTGAAGATACCAATCCACCTCATGAGGTTTGTCGCCGGAGTAAACGATCAAGAGCTGGCCGAAGGACACGTACGTCCAAAACATAACAAACGCGAGCAGGAGATTACCGAGCTGATGGTATTGCGCCTTGCTGACCACCTCATAAAACGGTGGCTGCTTCCGGAAAATCGTGAGCAGGACTACCGAGGAGGAGTATGCGACCAGAATCTGGCCGATAACAATGATCACGGCGAACATGGTGGAATACCAATGCGTTTCGAGCGACATGATCCAATCGATAAACGCGAACGTCCCCAGCAGGCAGTAAATTACAATGCCGGGCCCGCTCAGGGTCCGGGCTTTGCGCGTCGGCGCCGCGTCAGTGGTGGCATCCTGGCGCAATGACCACCGGCGCAAGAGCTGGCTGAACCAAATCCATATTCCGAGAAAGAAAAACACTCGGATGATGTAAGTGACGGGATTCAGGTAGGAGTGCCGCTGCCGCAAAGCTTTATCTGCGGCAAGATCAGACGCCCGCGCCCAGGGATAGAGCTCGTGCAGCCCGAAGAAAATCGGCACGAACAAAAGCAGCATGAGCGGCAAAACCAAGTAACCCGCCTCGAGGAACCGGCGTGTGGGATAGCCCCAGCGTCCGCCGGTTAACTCATGGATCATGGTCACCAGAAAACAGCCGAGGGAGAGGCCCATCCAAAACATGAGCGCAAACAGGTACGAGAAGAAGAACTGCGAACGATTGGTGAAGGCGCCGACGGCCGTGACCGCCAGGAATACAAGCCCAACGATCAAACCGGCGAGCTGGACCTGGTCCAAACGCGAGCGGAACGCGGGATCGATGGTCGACGGGATTCTCGAACTCTCGATTACCAGGTCTGGGCGGATTTCGTCGATCATGGTCTGGCCTCCAATTGGGCGCGTTCGGCGGCAGGCACCTCTGCGATGGTGGCGTCCCGGCTCTTTTGCAAGGCGCGGATGTAAGCGGCTATGGCCCAGCGATCGTCAGGCGCAACGCGAGCCGCGTAGGAATACATGATTCCATAGCCACGAGTGATCACGTCATAGAAATGGCCGACCGGCGCGGTGCGGAGCCGGTCGATATGATACGAAGGCGGCGCCGGAAAGCCGCGTTGCACGATAATCCCATTACCCTCTCCTGTACGTCCGTGACACGGCGAGCAGTAGATGTTGAACCTCTCGCGACCGCGCTCGAGCACTTCGCGAGTTATTGGGAAAGGAAAGGTCGCCACCAGATTGGTGCCGACTTTTCCGGTATAGAGGACCTCGTCTTCGTCGAGGTGACCGCGGGCGACCGTGTGCGGCACGAGCGGACGCGAAGCCATGTGGTTGTCCTGAAAAAAGTCGCTCGCTTCGAGCGGCTTGCTGAACGGCTGATGGAACATGTCGCGCCGGCAGCCCGCCGCCGCCGCGGCCAGGATCAGCATTTGGATGAGCCAAGCGACGCGGCCGCGAAAACCCGAAAACCGAAGGCCGAAGGCCGAAGGAAATCCGAAGGCCGAAGTTCGAAGAGATGGGTGCGCCAGACTGTTTCGGGTTGCGAATTTCGGCCTTCCTTCGCCCTTCGGCCTTCGGCCTTCGGCCTTATTCATCCCACACCTCCGAGATTTTCAGGCCGCCCAGGGTTTCGAGAAAACGCCAGGTGCCGAGCCGTTCGAATTTTGGATCGTCGGTTTCGATACAGAGAAAGAATCGATCGATCGACGCTCGGCGGAACTCTGGCAGGTTGAACACGGGATGATGCGGCTGGGGCAGCCGATTGATTACGAGCATGGCAACCAGAGCCGACAGCGATGCAATGAGGACCGTCAGTTCGAAAGTGACAGGGATAAAGTTGGGCCAGCTATTATGAGGCCGTCCGCCAACGTTGAGCGGATAGAGCCGAGCCATGGAGTACCACTCCATAAAGTAGCCACCCAGCCCTCCTGCCATGCCGCCGACCAATGTAATCAAAGGCACGGCACTGTATTCATGACCGAGCGCTTCGGCCAAACCATCAATCGGGAAAGGCGAGTAGGCATCCATTTCGCGGTAGCCGGCGGCATACGCGATTTTCGCCGCCTCCAACAATTGATCGTGTTCAACGAATTCCACCATCAGGCCGTAGAGCACTTTTTCCTCAACGGCGCTCGGAAGGGTCGGGCGCCTCTCGACCGTGTACGGCATCGCCTTCACAATTTTCCCTCCTTGCGTTGGGCGATTAACTCCCGCGATTCGGAGATCGAAATCATGGGAATGTACCGAATGAAAATGAAAAGCAAGGTTAGGAACAAGCCGATGCTACCCAACAAAGTGGCCCAGTCCCAAACTGTAGGGTAAAACATGGCCCAACTCGAAGGCAGGAAATCGCGGTGCAAGCTTTGGACGACAATGACGAAGCGCTCAACCCACATGCCGAGATTAGCTGATAACGCCACAAAAAAGAGCGGCACAGTGTGCGTGCGCACGTAACGCGACCACAGCAGCTGGGGAATAAATACGTTGAGAGTCATCAGCGCCCAGAAAATCCAGCCATACGGCCCGAAGGCGCGGTCCCACATCATGAACCGGTCGAAAGGATCGCCGCTGTACCAGGCAATGAACGCCTCCATAATATAGCCGTAAGCGACCATCCAGCCGGTGGCCAACATGACGCACGCCATGTTGTTGAGCGTGCGGGTGGTGATCAGTTCCTGGAACCCGTAGATGCGTCGAATCGGGATGATCAGGTTCAAAACCATGGCGAAACCAGAGTAGATGGCGCCAGCGACGAAGTAGGGTGGGAAAATTGTCGAGTGCCAGCCCGGGAGCTGGGCGACCGAGAAATCGAAGCTGACAACACTATGAACCGAAAGCACGAGGGGCGTGGCCAGGCCAGCGAGCAGCAGATACGCGGATTGATGATGAAACCAATGCTTGGCGGAACCTCGCCAGCCGAGCGCGCCGACGCCATAGAAAATGCGTTTCCATTTCGTTCGCGCCTTGTCGCGCACGGTGGCCAAATCGGGGACGACGCCGATGTACCAAAAAATCAGTGAGACGGTGAAATACGTGCTGACGGCAAAAAGGTCCCAGACAAGCGGGCTGCGAAATTGCGGCCAAAGCGCCATGGTATCCGGGTACGGAACAATGAAATAAAAAATCCAAGGCCGTCCCAGGTGCAGCAGGGGAAACATTCCGGCGCAAATCACCGCAAACAGGGTCATCGCCTCCGTGAAGCGGTTGATCGTGGTGCGCCACTTTTGCAGAAGCAGCAACAGAATCGCCGAGATGAATGTCCCGGCATGACCAATGCCGATCCACCAAACGAAATTAGTAATTGCGAAGCCCCAGCCGACCGGGATATTGATGCCCCAAATCCCGGGTCCTCTGAAGAGCAGGTATCCGACAGCGACGCCGAACATCATGAGGAGTCCGGCGGCAATGGAGAAGCCAAACAGCCAGGCCTTTTGATGCGGGTGATGCAGTGGTTCGTCCGAGATGGTGTTGCTGACCGAATCATAATCGGCGCGTGGGCCAATCATCTCGGCCGGATACCCCAAGGTCGTCACCGGCCAGGGTTGTCCCGGCAGACGCAGTCGTGGTTCGGAGCCTTGGATGGTTTCCATGTTAAGGAAGGCGAAAGAACCACATAGCGAAAGAACATCGGGACTCAACCCAAATGGTCGGCCTTGCATCGGCGCGCGGATTTTGTTCCAGGATTTTCATCATGCGGGCGATTCTCTGGAACCGAGGCCAGAGTTTGGGTTGATGATTTTGGCCAAGTACGTAGTGCGAGGGCGGACGTTAAGTTGCCCGAGCATGGCGTAGTCGAGTGGCAGGCTTTTCAGGCGAGTAACTTTGCTGTCCGGATCGTTCAAGTCGCCAAAGACGATCGCCTCGGCGGGACAGGCCTGCTGGCAAGCTGTGCGAATCTCGCCGTCATGGATATGCCGGTTCTCCTTCTCGGCCGTAATGCGGGCGGCCGCTATTCTCTGGACGCAGTAAGTACATTTCTCCATGACCCCGCGCCAACGCACCGTGACCTCGGGGTTGTACATCGGCTTGAAGCTGGGCGTCTGATAATCGGTGTACCGCAGGAAGTTGAACCGGCGAACCTTGTACGGGCAATTATTTGAGCAAAACCGGGTGCCCACGCAGCGATTATAAACCTGCACATTGAGCCCTTCACTGTCATGCACTGCGGCTTCCACAGGGCAAACCAACTCGCATGGCGCGTGTTCGCACTGCATGCAAGGCACCGGAGCATGATTGAACCCAGGGTTCTCCAGCGTGCCTTTGTAATACGTATCGATGCGGATCCAGAACATCTCGCGGTTTTTATGGACCTGCTCCTTGCCAACCACCGGGATATTGTTTTCGACTTCGCAGGCCACCAGGCACGCGTTGCAACCAATGCAGGCGCTGAGATCGATTGACATGCCCCATTTGTAGCCCTCGTATTTGTACTCGTCGGTTTTGAAGAGCGTTTCGGCGTTGTAAGGAGCTTCGACCGATTCCTTGATTACTTGCGGTTTCGCGCCGAACTCGTCGAGGGTGGCGGCTCGATAGATCTGCCGGTCGGAGCCTTCGAGATTATGGTGGGTTTGGGTCGCAACCAGGAGATGGGTCTCGCCGGTCGACGCCAGCGAAGCGCCGGAACCAAACCATGGGAATTGCGAAGTCCTCAACACATAAGCGTTAAACCCGACTCCGTCCCCTACCCTGCCCACGCGCGAGCGACCATAACCCAGATGCAACGTAACGGTGTTCTCGGCCTGCCCGGGCATGATCCAGGCCGGTCCGTGTATCGTGCGGTTCTGAAACAGCACCTCGACGATGTCACCGGTCGCCAAGCCGGAGCGCTCTGCCAAAGCCGGACTGATGAGTACAGCGTTATCCCAGGTCAATTTGTTGAGCGGCCTGGGACATTCCTGGAGCCAGCCGTTATTCGCAAACCGGCCGTCCCAGAGGCTTGGATCAGGTCGAAACGAAATCTCCAGTTGATCGATGCGAACTTGCGCCCGGCGCGGCGCGCCAAATGGGTTTGTGAAGTCATTGTCCTGCGAAGGAGCCAAACTGTGAACGACGGCGACCTGGCGAGTTTCGAGTGCGCTGGAGGCAGAAAGCTCGTTGCGATTTTGAAGCTGCTGTTCGAGATCGCCTCGAAGCCCGGCCTGCTTAACCGGCGCCTCGGTACCTGGGATAGAACCGTCATGCAAGGCCCGGCGCCAGCCTTTTTCGAAATCGGGCCAAAGATTCTGCCGGTGCCAGAACTCGCGCACGATGTCGTAATCGCTGCGAACGGGCTGCTGCTGAAAAAAGGCGCCGAGCAATTCATACGCGGATTTGCCGTCATACAGCGGCGCAATGAGCGGTTGCATCAACGAGACGGTGCCGTCAAACGCGCGGGCATCGCCCCAGCTTTCGAGGTAATGCGTTTCGGGAATGTGCCAACTGCACAGAGCGGCGGTCTCGTCCCGATTGAGCCCCAGATGGATGCTCCGGTTGACGTTGTCCAGTCGGCGGCCGAATTCCAGATCAGCGGGCGCCGTGTAGACGGGATTGCCGCCGAGGATGAACAGTGTATCGACGGTGCCGGCTTGCATTTCCTCAGCCAATTCCCGGATCGATTTAAGCTGATTCATCTGCCGGGCCTCGGCCGATTCAGTGTAAGAGACCGTATGGCCGACATTGCCGAGGCGATCGTTCAACAGGTGGGCGAGCGCGTGGACAGCGGACGGCTGGCATTCACCCGCGATGATGATGCTTCGTTGGCGATGCTGCTGCAGATCCTGCAGCAATGCTGTCATCCAGGCGACGAGAGCGGCGCGCGCGCCTGGCAGATTCTGATTGGACTCCCTTATTCCATTCTGCTCGCTTTTGCCGTTGTTGAGGAGTTGATCGAGCAAGTGGCGTGCGAGCGCCTCGATATTGCCGCTTTCAAGTGCAAGCCGATGGTCGGCCATCGCGCCGGTGACAGTTGGGGAGCTTTCGGCCACGTACAACCGGCTCATATCCCGTTTGCCGGAACTGACTCGGCGACTGTCGACGAATTGACGGGTATAACGCAGTCGTTGGGGGTGGCTGTAGAGGAAGTCGGAATCGAGCGAAACAATGACGGCAGCTCGATCGAAATGGTAATGCGTTTCAACGAATTGACCGAAGGCAAGCTGCGAGCCTTCGCGAACGTTATCGCGGCCAATTGGATCGTACTGGCACCATTTGGCCTGTGGGAATTGCTTCAACAGATCATTCAGTTGTGCGGCCAAAGTGGGCGAGGTCACAGTCTCGGTGAGGAGACGCAGGCCGGCGCCCTTTTTCGCGGTCTGTTCCAGGATCAAAACATTAAGATCGGAAAGAAATGCCGCCCACGTGCTGAGTTCACCGGCGCGCGTTACGGCTTGTGAACGATCGGGATCGTAGAGGTCGAGGATGGAAGCTTGCATCCAAATGCTGGACCCGCCGAGGCTGGCTGGATGGTCGGGATTGCCATCCACTTTGATCGGGTGGCCCTCTCGACTTTTGGCCAATACCCCGGTGGCAAATCCGCCGAGCAGCATGGACGTGGCGTAATACAGAGGTTGGCCCAGAACCAATCCCTCCGGCTGTTTAACATAAGGATAAATTTCGCGCGTGGGTTGCTTGGTGCAGGCCGTCAAGCCTGCAAGCGCGGTCGTTGCAACCGCCATTTTGAGAAAGCTTCGGCGGCTCAAACCGTCCCACCATTCCGAAGCGCCGGCCGGGAACTCGCGGTGAAGCAGCTCCTGAAATTCTTTGGTGTCGGCGATTTCATCGAGGCTCCGCCAATAATGCTGGCCGCGCTCACCGTCCAGGCGCGCTCGTATCGAAGCGAGATCGATAGGTGTCGACGAGGTGCTATGCGTGCTTGAATTCACCGGTGGCACATACTGCAGTCGCGAAGCTGGTCGAGCCGTACGCGGCTGATATGGTAAGTCTTTGCGAGATCGACGCCACGCTGGGCCTGATCCTCAGGCGGCTTCCAAGCCATGTTGTAAATCTGATCGCGTGGTCGGAGGAATTTCTCAGGGGCTTCATGGCAATCGAGGCACCAGCGCATATAGAGCGAATGCGCCTTCCAAGTGAGCGGCATTTTATCCACGCGGCCATGGCACGTAGAACAACCGATCCCTTTCTGCACATGGATAGAATGGTTGAAGAAAACAAAGTCCGGCAGATCGTTCACCCGCTTCCAGCGGACTGGCTGTTGCGTGGCAAAGCTTTGCCGCTCGGGTGCGAGCATTGGCGCATCGGTCCACACTCGCGAATGACAGGTCATGCAGGTTTCGGTGGGCGGAATGCCGGCGAAGGAAGAGGTCTCAACGGTTGTGTGGCAATACCGACAATCCAGGCCCAAGCCCGCGACATGGTGCTGATGGCTGAAAGGCACTTCCTGCTCGCGAGGAACAAATTGGTCGGTCGTGTAAGGTGAACGATAGATCATATAGACCAGTCCCCAGAACCCGAAGAACCCGGAAAAGCCGCCGACCAGACTTACCCGGGCGAAACTATTGCTGCCTTTGCCAAAAATCTGCGCCATTGCCAGTTAAGAACCCCAAACGTGCAGGTGCTGATCGGTTGCGAGTCGCGCTTCTGCGCTTCACCTGCTGCAGTGTCAGCCAAACGATTGGCTGCCCAGTACCCTCGATGCGCTGACTTTCAGAATAACGGTGACCTATTTTCGCACAGAGGCGGCGCGGGTAAACTGGGGCACATTACCCATCCTGTCCGCCGCGTGAATCAGCGACGAGGACTACGTTTTCTGAGGAAGGGCCAGGCAATCAAAACAGATACCGTGGCCATAAGAAAAAATGCCAGAAGCAATCGACCCAGCGACTGCGACCCGGCACCCATCGCGCTCAAGGTTAGAGCCGCCATGGCAAAAAATCCGAGAAAGAACGCCCAAGGCAACATCGGACCATTCTCCATCCGCAGGTGCACACCGCAATGGGGAATGGACCTGAGGAAAGAGAGACAGGATTAACAGAATGCGCCGCTATCCTGTTAATCCTGTCAATGATACGGACGAAGATCAGGACGGCGACTCGACTGGCGCTGGGGCGGGCTCGGACTTCCGAGCGTCGGATTCGGCAGCCACCGCCTCTCCGGCGCTTGTGTTTGGAGCAGGGGCGGACATTGGCGGCATTTCGGCTTCATCCGCCGGTCGTACAAATTCCGGCGCATTGATTTCTTTTGGTGCGTCCTGAGGAGGAGCGCTGGGCGCCTCTTCTGGCCGGGTAATAGATACAGCGTTGCCCTCGCTGGCGACTGGCGCGGCTTCACTAGGAACCGGAGTGGCCGGAGCGACTGCGGCGGCTTCTGGTTGAGCCGGCGTAGCCTCAACCGGAGCCGGCTTGGGAGGTTTCGGTACCGGCTTCTTGGCCGTTTCAAGCGAGCCATTGGCGAACTCGATCACGTGTCCCTGGTGGATGAGCCAATGCAAATCGGCAATAACAGCGGTCTGCTCGGGCGTTGGACCGGCGGGTTGTGCGGCAACGGCAGCGGGCGCTTCAGCGCTCGGTGCTGCAGGCTCAGGGTTCACCGGCAAAACCGTAGGCGCCGGAGTCGGCGCGATGCTCTCGACCAATTGACGACGCGAACATTTTGGGTTGCCATTGATGTAGTCGACGATGCGCTTCACGCCTTCGGAGACCGGAGTCAATGACAGATCCAGGTAGTGCGGCCGAGCCACACAGACATGGGTAATTGTTTTGTTGACCTTGAAAAACTGAAGGCCATGAGAGGCAAACTGCTGGCTCAAAACCGTGGCAATCTGCAACGGGAACCTTCGCTGGTCTTCCCAAACGGTACGGGCCAGCCGAGTGAGATCGAGGCTGCGGAGATTGCGCGCAGCGAGCCCGGTCATGCTCTGTTTCTCCACCGGTTTAATAATGTTGTCTTTGTGGTTTTCGCGGAAATGTTTTTCCACCGCTTCCATGCTAGGCAGGCGAACAGCTTCCGGCATGTTCAGACAAACGTACTCCGTCTTCCAGCTCTGGTCTTCGACCCATTTTTTGACGACTGCTTCGTCGCGTACAATTTTTACGCGCGATTTGTAGACTTCGAACGGCATCCGGGAAAACCGTTCGGCGTGCAGCTTGCGCAACTGGTTCTGGTAATCGTGATAGTTTGGCGGCCCGAGCACGACACCGCTCATGCCGCACTGCGCCACAAACGTGTATTTGCCTTTCGGCGGCTCGGTTGCCGTCCGATCGGCCTGGTAAAACGTATTGAAATGCTTGCGCAGCACATGGGAAATCGCTTCTTCTTCGGACAACCACAACGTCTCATCCAGGGCGCAGACGAAAAGCGGCTGAATTGGTTTACCTTCGGCGTTCTTCTTGACCTCAAATGCCGCCAGGTAGCGCTCTGGCTTCTGGAGAATCATCTGGGCTATGTCAAACAGCGGATAAGCACGGCCGGTCATCTTGATTTGTCGCGCCAGGAATTCGACACCTTTGTCCTCGGGAACCAGGGTCAAATTGACCTCGGGCAATGGTGCCGGCGGTTCGCGACGTTCGCGAGGTCCGCGATGTTCGCCTCGAAGTCCGCCCGGCCGTTCGCGACGAAATCGGCGCTCCGGGCCGCCAGGACCGGAACCGGGCTCAGCCCTTCTGTCAGGCCCGCCAGGTCCCCGGCGGTCGGTCCGGGGACGGTCTCCTCGCGAGCGCCCGGAGGGTGGGCCATCACGGCGGGGCGGACGAGGTCCACGGCGGTCTCCCCGACGGTCGGGACGTTCCGTTTCACCCTCGTACTTCGAGTATTTGGAAGCGGCAGGATCCTCCTGTGCCCAGGCGGGCAGAAAAAGCTTATCGAGATCAAACTCGTTGTCCGGTGCTGTACTCATTGGCTCAGATCGGGCGCGAACTGCGGTGTGTTATGTAAAAAGCCGCAAAACCAGCATGGAACGGCAACCGCCGGAAAGCAAGCGCCGGTTTGGCCTGGTCAATCCCGCTCTGCCTCCAAGGTAGTAGCCCACAGCGGGTAAGGAACTTGCGGGCCTTTCAGTGCGCGCCACAGAATGCGGTTAAGCACATCCTCGGGGCACTGGTCTGGCCGGTCCAACGGCAAACGCGCAGAAACATAGGCGTCTTTGCGAAGCGCTGTGTCGGCGTGTTTCTCAGGGTTCAATTGGTCAAGAGGCACGTTATTCAGGACCGCAGAGAAAGGTGTCAAATCAGCAGCCGTGGTGAAACAATCGAACATGGGGGTAGCTGTGGCATCCATTTGGTTCATGGGCGGCAGTCCCAAGATCAGTTCGAGAGTGCGGACCAGGCTGGTCTGATTGTATTGGGTGCTTACCACCGCATGCCGTCGCGTATAAGGACTCACCACATATGCGGTGGTGCGGTACCCACTCACATGATCCCAACCGTTTTGTGGATCGTCCTCGATGCAGAGGATGCACGTCTCAGGCCAGAACCGGCTATGGCTAATAGCGTCGACGATTTGGCCCAACGCCAAGTCATTATCAGCCACTTGCGCGGCAGGCGTAGGAAAGTGTGGCTTCGTGCCGCTGGTATGATCGTTTGGTAAACAGATCAGCACCAGGTTCGGGAAATCGTCGTTCCGTTCGAATTGACGCAATTCTTTGATGAATTGCTCCGCTCGGAACACGTCCGGGATGGAAAGGTCCCAACCCACGGTGTTGGTGGCGAGATATGGCCGCAGCGATTCAATGGCCGGCCGGCTGTGGATTTCCAGTGCATCGGTTTTATTCGTGAAATCCTGGTAGTAATCGAGAAATGCAGGCGGCTGCTTTTTCGCGCGGTCTTTCCAGCGAGCGACCGTGATGGCGAACTCGCCGTAGTCGCGCAGGGATTTACCGTGTGCCAGCGCGTTATCCCAAATGAATCCCGCTGGTGAATAAGCCAGCGCGTCGACTTCGGTATCGCCCATGCCGTCCGGATAACTGCGCGGGAACCCGGCGAACGACTTTTCCATGTAATCAGTGGCGATGGCGCTGTCGCTCCACTGATGCCCGTCGGCGCTGAGAATGCCCGAGCAGTAGGTGTTATCGAGCAGCACGAATTCGTGAGTCAGCTTGTGCTGATTAGGCGTGACGCGCTCGCCAAAGACACAGAGCGAGGGATCGCCATTGCCCGCTTTAACGTCGCCAAGGACCTGATCGTAAGTGCGATTCTCTTTGATGATGTAAACGAGGTGTTTGAACAGGCTGGGTTCGCCGGCACGTTCAGGCACAGGAACGGGCTGACGGCCAGGGCGAGCCGGCAAAGCAGCGCGCTTCAGCAGTGGATAGCGAAGATCGGCCAAGGCAACCCGTGTCAGGGCCGGCAACTCCCTGTCCTTGGGGATTTGGAGCAACGAAAGCGAGCCGTGAAATTGGTGCGAGTTGAACTCCGGCCGGCCATCAGCCCGCGGGCGTCCCGGACTCAGTCCTTTGAGGTTGGCGACGTAGAGCCGGTTTTGGTCGATGACGAGCGCGGCAGGAAACCAGCCGGCGGGGATTAGACCAAGCAATTGCGACTGACTGGGGCGGAAATCCACCACGGCCACGGCGTTTTGCGTGCCGTTGCAAACAAAAAGCCTGTGGCCCGATTTGTCAAACACCAAGGCATTTGGCTGCGCGCCGAATAGATCCGCGGGGCTCTGCCGCGTCCAAATCGTTTCGACCACCTGATCGGTGCGGGTATCGAGCACGCTCAAGGTGTCGCTGCCGGCGTTGGCAACGACGAGATATCTGCCGCCGGGCGACAACGCGAGGGCGGACGCGTGCAGGCCGGCACCGACTTCGGAGCGAGCGGGCAGCAAAGGCGGCTGACCTCTCGTATCGGTCGTGGCTTCGGTTTTCATCGATAGATCAATGATCGAAACCGAGCCTTCATTGGCAATAAAACGAACCGGATCAACTCGTACGCGCGTGCCGTGTCCAGCCGGACCCGTGACGCTGCCCGCGGCAGGGCGCCGGCCGCCCCAATTGCTAACGTAAGCTTTGTTACCCGCGAGGAGCACTTGATAAGGAGCTACGCCCACGTCCCAGAGACGCAGCACTCTCCCGCTCGCCGCGTCCAACTCGGCCAAGCGATTCGAAAGATTCAGCACGACATAGAGCCGACGGCCATCGGCAGAAAAAGCGAGGCCGGCCGGGATGTCTGCCATGCGTTTCGATAAATTCGCCGGCGGCAACGGAATTGACAACAAACCGGCGACCTTGCCATTCGACTCAACGCTGAAAACTTTGACGCTGCCATCGACATTTGCCAGGTAAATACGCCGGCCGTCAGGTGAAAAGACCAGCCCGGTGAAACTGGCCTGCCCATCTTTGTCGGGTTCGAGGATTTGATCCGAAACCGGCGCACCTGCGAGCTGGGTGTTACGCTCTGGAGGCAGAGATACATGTTGAAGCACTTTGCCCGAATGTGGATCGACGACTACCAGTTCATGGCTTTTGCCCGAAGTCACCAGGAGGCGACGGTCCGGGCTCAGGGCCAATACTTGAGGACGCAGGCCAGGCAATTCCACTTGGCGTCCGTAAGGTGTCACGATCTGATTGACGGGCGTGTAGGAAGAATTTGTGGTGGTCCGGCCAACTACGTTCGTGGTCGAGAATTGGTCTGGAGAGTTTGGCAGGGATTGAGAATCTGCCGGGAGGACAAGCGAGCCAAAAGAACCAACTCCGGCAACCGCAAACGAAAGGAACAGGCCCAGACCATTTTTCGAAAGCCGTGTTTTCAACGGTGCTTCGTGGCTGCTGCGAGCGGGGACCGCTCGGGCTCCGCCTTCATCACTGCGTCGGCACATCAGATCACTCATTCACGTGAACGATTTTGGCCGGCGGGAATCCGTTGAACCAGGTCGCCGAGGCGCTGCTGTACGCCCCAATGTTCTCGGAGTAAACCATATCCTCAATCTCCAAAGACGGCAGCTCTTCCGAGAGTGAAATCGTATCCAGCGCGTCGCATGTCTGGCCGAACACCGCGCACACTTCCTTTTTGCCCTTCTTGAATGCCTTCAAATGGTATTGGCAATGGTCGAAAATAATCCCGCTGAACGTGTGATACACGCTGTCATCAATATAATAGCAGGTTTTACCGTCCCGAACCGCCTTGCCGATGATGCTGGCCACCGACGTAGCGGCGGTTGCGACCAGGAATCGACCCGGCTCGGCAAGGATCTGGATGTCTTTGGGGAACAACCGATCGATCTCCGCGTTGATCTTTTTCGCCAGCACGCTGAACGGTTTCACGTGACGATCGTAAGGAGCCGGAAATCCGCCGCCGATATCGAGAATCTTGATCTCGTGCCCGCGCGATTTCGCTTCCCGCATGACCGCCGCCGAAATATCCAGCGCCTGGACGAAATTTTCGAAATTCGTGCACTGGCTGCCCACATGGAAGCTGATGCCTTCCACCACCAACCCGAGCTCGAAAGCCGCCAGGATTAAATCAACCGCTTCACCCGGGTTACAACCGAACTTTGAGGAGAGTTCGACCATTGAACCCGTATTGGGCACGCGCAACCGCAGCACTACCCCCGCGTGCGGGGCGTATTGCTGGATTTTCTTGAGCTCGCCCAGGTTATCATAGGTTACCAGCGGCTTGTACTGGTCCAACGCGAGCAAAGTCTCCTTTGGCTTGGTTGGGTTAGCGTAGATGATTTTGTCCCAAATAAAATCCTGCTGCTCCTTCGGCGGCAGGTGCTTGATATTCTCGTAGACCAGCATGAATTCGGGCAGCGAGGCCACGTCGAAGCTCGCCCCAGCCTTATACAAGGTGCGAACAATTGCAGGCTCGGCGTTCGCTTTCACCGCGAAATAGGCCTGCACTTTCGGCAGGTACTTTTTGAATGCGGCGTAGTTCGCGCGGATTGCGTCGTGATCGATAAACACCACGGGCGTGCCGTGCGAACGGGCCATGGTCTGGAGCTGCCGAGTCGTCATGCGCTTTTAGTAAAAATCGCTGCTGGCGTTTACGGGGTTTTGTTCTTGGGCACAAGCCAATTTATTGGATTATTGGATTAGAGGATTCGTCGATTGTTGGACTTTCAGAGGAGCATGTTTTCGATTCTGAACTCCGAATAACCTCTGAGTAACTCTGGAGGCAGGCAAGCAGAGGCTGAGATATCGACAGGACGACTGTGAGGCGGCGGGTTTCTCAAGGCCTCCGATAGGCAATCCCAATCTTGTCGAACCGGGTAAGCTGAGCTTGCAGCCGCCGGGAGAAGTCATCCCAATCCCTGCGAACGGCCGGCGACCAATCAATCTCCGACATAGCACACAAACGGGGAAAGGTCATGAACTCGGCTTCTTTAAGCGAGGGAATATACTCGGTCCAGAGATTGGCCTGAGCGCCGAGGATGCAAGGACCGTAGCGCGGGCCCAGGTTGGAGGGGATGGGCTCGAACGAATATACCTTGTCCAAAGGCAAATAGGCGCCGCTGGCGGGAGGCTCGGCCGCGCGGTTCCGTGATTGATAATAATCGAAGTAACAATAAGAGTTGGGGCACATGACGACGTCATGGCCAGCAGTCGCGGCTTCGACGGCGCCGCCGGTCCAGTCCATCAGCACAGCGCCGGTCGGCAAGCCGCCTGCGCGAATTTCGCTCCAGCCGACGGCATGGCGGCCCAGTGATTCGAGGTTTTTCGCCACGCGGTGAACGAAATAGCTCTGTAGTTGTTCCTCGTTCTTCATCCCTTCTCGGTGCATAAGCGCCTGACAACGGCGACAATCACGCCAGTTCGGCTTTGTCACTTCGTCGCCTCCGATGTGGATGTATTTCCCAGGGAAGAGATCGCAGACTTCGCCAAGAACATCCTGAAGAAAAGCGAATGTTTGTTCGTTGCCGGGGCAGTAAATGCCGGCCGAACTCCCCATTACCGGGTCCGTGTAATAAGGGCCTCCTGTGCAACTGTACTGCGGGTAGGCGGCCAGAGCGGCTACTGAGTGGCCGGGCATCTCGATCTCCGGAACGATCGTGATATGTCGGGCCTGGGCATATGCGACAACTTCGCGAATATCGTCTTGGGTGTAAAAACCGCCGTATCGGCCGTCGGGGCCATAAGCCGAACTGGCGTGCGGATCCAGGCCAAACCCTATTTTTTTTCGCCAGGCGCCGATTTCGGTCAGGCGCGGGTATTTTTTGATTTCAATGCGCCAGCCCTGGTCATCAGTCAGATGCCAATGAAAAACATTGAGCTTGTGCAGCGCCATGGCATCCAGCAGGTGCTCCACTTCGGATTTGTTGAAGAAATGGCGGCTGACATCGAGCATGAATCCACGCCAGGCAAATCGCGGGCTGTCCTGGATTTCAACGCAAGGGATCGCCCAGGCGCGGCGTGTCACCGGCTCGTGAGAAAACACATCAGGTGGGAGGAGTTGCAGTAGCGATTGCGCCCCGTAGAACAGACCTGCTGGAGCAGAGGCACGAATGACCACGCCATCACGATTGATGCTGAGTTGGTAACTCTCCGGGCCTGGATTCGCGTCGGGGTTGTTCGTGGTCAGTAAAATGGTCCCCTGTTCCGCTGCCGCGTGTTCCTGTACGCGAGTTGCCAAAGGATAGCCGGTAGAGAGGCGCAGCGTTTGGGCGAGGTATTCTGCCGTTTCGCGCGAAGCTGGGTCAGCAAGAATGGCTGTTTGTGCTTGAAGCAGAAACGCTCCGTGTCGGGGTGTGATGGCTCGCGGCAGCGGAACGAGAGAAAACCGGCCCAGGTTTCTGGTTAGCAATCGCAGGGCGGGAATAGAAAAGACAAAAAAGCCAATCAAAGCGGCAACGATAAGGAGGCGTTTGTGGCTCATGCGTACGGCGCAACAAAGCTATCAGTGTAGCACAACGTGAACAGCCAGAAAGGGTGGAGGAGCTAAGGCGGTTTTATAGCCGCAGAAGGCAGGGCCTCCTCTCCCCCAGCCCCTCTCCTCCTGAGGAGGAGAGGGAAGACAACAGCGTAGTTACGGTTACGAAAGCAGTTTTGGATGCTCTTTAGCCACCTTGAGCATCAACTCACCGAATATAGTGTTGGCCCAGGCGAACCAGGAGCGGGTGAACTTCTTCGGATCATCCTTGTTGAAAGCTTCGTGCATGAAACCAGTCCCGGCGTGCGTCCGGCGCAGTGTATCGAGGCAATGCCCGATTTCCGCTTCATTGGTGCTGGTGAGGCCTTGAACGATGAGGCCGAGCGGCCAAATCATGTCCATGCCCACATGCGGACCGCCGGGACCTTCGGCTACCTTGCCTTTGCAATAATAGGGGTTAGCCTCGGAAAGCACCAGGCGTCGCGTATTGGCGTAGATTTTGTCGCCCGGCTTCACCGCGTCGATGTACGGCAGCGACAGCAGGCTGGGTACGTTGCCGTCATCAATGCAATAAAAGTTGCCGAAAGCATCGACTTCATAGGCGTAGACCCGCCCCATGACAGGATGGTTGACAACTGCGTATTGGTGCAGCGCATGTTCAACCTCATCAGCCAAGGCTCGATGCTGCGCGGCAGCGCCCGCGTCGCGGTGGATTTGTTCGAGCATGTCCGCCGATTGACGCAGGCTGACAACGGCAAAGAAATTCGCCGGCACGAGAAAGGGAAAAATCGTCGAATCATCGCTGGGCCGGAACGTGGAATAAATCAATCCAACCGGCTTGCAGGGATTGCCGTAGCCGCTGAGCGCAACGGTGTCGGTTTGAGTTTCAGTGCGGCGTTGAAACCGGTAAGGGCCTTTGCCTGTTTTGCGTTGCTGCTCGCGGAATGTTTGCTGGATGCGACCCTGCGCCTCACGCCAGGCAGCGTCGAAGGGCTTGGTGTCGCCGGTTGCTCTCCAATAGTGGTAAGCCAGACGGATGGTGTAGCAGAGAGAGTCGACTTCCCATTTGCGCTCGTGCACCCCGGGCTTCATTTCAGTGCGGTCGCTTTTCCAGGGGCTGATCTTGTTTTCGTCCTTGTAGAACGCATTGGCGTAGGGGTCCTTGAGGATACAACGTGTGTGGCGATTGATGACTCCGGCAATAAGTTGCTGCAGTCCGGGGTCATCTTTCATCAATGGCAGATAAGGCCATACCTGGGCAGTACTGTCGCGCAGCCACATGGCATCGATGTCGCCGGTGATCACGTACGTATCGGGCCGGCCATCCACAATCGAGAAATCGACGGTGGTGTCGAGCGTGTTCGGAAAACAATTATTGAACATCCATGCCAGTTCCTTATTTCCGCAGGCGGACTGCATGTGCTCGATGGCGCGTTCAACCGCAGGGCTTTTGAATTTGCGCTTGGATTCCCGGACGCGGACGGCCGGGAAATCCGCGTCAGCCGCGGCGGCGTGGGAGGCGAGCACGAGGCCCGACGCAATAACTGAGGTGTTGCGGATAAACTGGCGGCGGTTCATGGTAACCTCACTTCTCATCCAGTTTCCGCAGCGCAAAGGCGTACGCGCCGATTGCCACAGCCTCGCTGGTTCCCAGGCGCGAGATGCCGACGCCGGTGCGGGCTAGCGGATCATACTTCAGTTTGCGGTTAGCGCCCGGCACGGTGATCTCGCGGGCTTCACCTTTCAGAAACTTCTTCCGTTGCTGGGCTTCTTCCAGGTTGAAGGCGACCTGGACCAGGCGGCGGAATTGGTTCCCGTTGGGCGCGGTGTAATTGCTGTTCAATTCATCGATGAGTGCCGGCAGAAACAGGGGCCAGGAACCGGAAATGCCGCCGCCGATCACGGCCAAGCCATCCACCAGAGTCAGAGCCTGGGCCATCGCGTCGCCGACCGCTTCACCAAGCCGGCGGAAAGCTTCAACGGCAGCTTCTTTGTTGCCCTCTTGTTTGCCCTGTCCAATCTCGAAAATGACCTTGGGCTCTGGCGCTTGCTCGAAAAGAATGCCGGCTTTTTCGGCATAGGCGCGGCGCACAGCTCGGATGCTGGCGCCTTCCTCAGCATTCGTTTGCGGATGGAGCTTGTTGCGCAACAGCCAAACTTCGCCGGCCATGGAATTGTCGCCGGTGAACAACTCACCATCGCGAACGATGCCGCCGCCGAATCCGGTGCCCAGGGTCACACCAAACAAATTCTTGTAGCGCTTGGGACTTCCGGCCTGTTTCAACAAGCCGTTCACATACGGCAGAAAACCGGCGATGGCCTCTCCATAAACGAACAGGTCCCCGTCATTGTTGATGAACACCGGGATCCGGAATTTCTTCTCCAACATCGGACCCAGGGCAATTCCGCCGCGAAAACCGGGAAGGTTGCCCAGGTCGCCAATGATGCCGTTGGGATAATCCGCCGGGCCGGGGAAGGCGAAACTGATGGCCGCAGGCAGTTTGGGGCATCGCGCCTTGATGCGGTTAAAGCCCTCGACAATATTGGCCAGGCAGAGGTCTAAATTATCTCCATTGGAAGGCATGGAAACGATCTCGGTGACCAATTTGTTGCCGCGCATAGCGACGAAGCGGAAGTTGGTGCCGCCGGCGTCGAGGGTCATGACGATGCGTTTATCGGAGGTGGTTATCATGATTCAGTTGAGTGGAGCTGATGCGTGACGCGTTAAACGTGATGTGTGATACGTAAAACGCCTCAGGCTTTGGCGACTTCGGGGCCTTGAGCAGTGGCTGGAGCGGTCGGCTTTTTGCCGCTGCGCAGCGAGAGCAAAAGCAGGTAGGCAAAGCAAGCCGCCGGGACCACAAAGGAGAACGCCTTGAATCCAGAGTCCACCAGTTGGCTCATAATAAGAGGGACAATCGCACCACCCGAAATGGCCATACACATGAGACCGCTAAGCTCGTTCGCCCGTTCGGGTTTCTCCTCGACCGTGATGGAAAAGAGCATCGGCCAGATATTCGCGAAGCCAAGACCGGCTGCGAACACGCCAGCAATGGCCAAAGGCTGTGAACCAGTCATGATCGCAATGGCTCCTAAAACTCCAAGCAGTGCGGAAAGGCGGAAGCAGGTGCGCGGTGTCATAATGGTGAGTACGGCGCTGCCGAGCAATCGCCCGATCGTGAGCAGGAGGAAAAACAGAGCCGGACCGAACTTACTGGCCTGCGCCTCATTCATGCCGATGGTTTTCAGCGTGGGAAACAAAAACCGGCCCATGGAAGCTTCCGCGCCGACATAGAGAAAAATCCCCAGCACTGCCAAAAAGAACACAGGTTCGCCAAGCAAGCCCAAGCTGGAGCCGATGCTCGGAGGTTCGTCACTTTTGGTTTCCTGCACCTTAAGAAAAGCGACGCCCAGAAACGCGATCGCCATCAGGACGAAAAAGAGCGGAAAGGTGCCACGCCACCCCATTCCTTTAAACATCGCGAGGGCCGCAACGGCGGTTACGAGGTACGTCGAGGAAGTGCTGCCAATGCCCTTAATCCCCTGCGCGAAAGCGAGATTTCGGCTGTAGCGGCCTTCGGCACTCACGTCGCGCATGATTGGGTTGCCGGCCACTTGTAGAAAAGTCGTGCCGACACCCAACAAAAAGATGCAAGCCAATAACAGGCCAAAACTCGGCGCCTGGAGTGAAGGCACGAGGCAAGCGATCGCGTTTAGACCCAGACCCAACAGTAGGAGTTTCTTTTTACCGATTCGCGCTGCCAGCAGACCACCAGGCACGCTGAACACCGCAAACGCAATGAACACGAAGAATGAGAGCAGTGTGGACATCACATTCGTGAGCTGGTACTGGCTCTTCACCGCGTCAGACATGGGGCCCATGGCGTCCGCCAAGCCCATGAGGAAGAAGGCCAGAAAGATGGGTAGGGTTCTCATAAAAGGTCCTTTATCTACGTGCGTTGCATTGGGTTAATGATTTAACGCGGGCAAAATGATATTCACCCTATTGGATGGCGTATAGCATTTTTTCAGAATGTTGAATGGTGCGTTCAGTGCAATGGGCGCGCACCCACAACGCACCTAGGGAATCGTCTCGATACGTGTGCCCCGGAATTACTGCGCGCTGGCAGACGGAGCGGACTGCGGCATAAGAACCGGCGGGCGGCTCTCCGGCGCCGTCGCCCATTTCAAATTGGGAGAGGACGCCATGGTGAAAGTCAACTCGCCGCCTTTGACGATTATCTGGTGACCGATATAGACGCGGTTAAAAGTCTCACCATTGAGGGTGGCAGAATGGATGTACTGATGCTGGGGACCGTTGTTCTCAGCGGCGATGGCAAAGGTTTTACCCTGCGGCAACGCAAGAGTAGCACGATCAAAAAGCGGGCTGCCAATAATATAATTGGTATCACCAGGGCAGACGGCGTACATACCGAGCGCGCTCAGCACATACCAAGCCGACATCTGTCCGGTGTCTTCGTCTCCGCAAAGCCCGTCCGGGGTCGCCTGGTAAAGCTGCGTCATTGCCCGACGGATGCGCACCTGCGTTTTCCAGGGTTGGCCCACGTAGTCGTAGAGATAAATCATGTGGTGAATCGGCTCGTTGCCGTGGGCGTATTGGCCCATGTCGAGGGCGGCCATTTCGGTCATTTCATGGATGGGCCGGCGATAAGTTCCAACGTTGAAAGTATTGGGCGCGGTGAAAACGGAATCCAATTTGTCCGCGAACGCTTTGTCGCCGCCCATGAGGCGGATTAGTCCAGGCACATCATGGAATACGCTCCAGGTCCAATGCCACGAACAACCTTCGGTGAACGGCCCTCCCCATTCCGTCGGATCGAAGGGCTCGCACCAGGAGCCATCCGCCTTCCGGCCACGCACGAACCCGGTCTTCACATCAAAAAGGTTGGTATAGTTCATTGATTTGCGCAGAAACGTCTCGGCTTCGGCGGTCTTGCCGGCCGCCCGTGCTAATTGCGCCGCGCAGAAATCGTCGTAAGCATACTCCAGGGTTTTGGCGGTGGCTTCGGGCACACTGGGCTGTCCGCGAACGTAGGAATAGGGAACGTAACCAAGTTTGTTGTAGTATTCGGCTCCATCCCGGCCAATCGACCGGCAATTATTCGGCCCCTGGGTGTTAGCATCATGAACCATCGCGTCGACTGCTTTGGCAGGATCGAAGGTGCGGATTCCCTTGGCCCAACCATCGGCCAGAAGAGAAAAAGCATGATCGCCAATCATGCAAGCGCGATGGCCGGGGCTGGACCATTCCGGCAGCCAGCCGCTTTGGTCATAGGCGTTGAGCAACCCTTGTAGGATTTCGCCACTCACTTCAGGGAACAAAAGGTTATACAGCGGGTGGGCGGCGCGGAAAGTGTCCCAAAAACCCGTGTCGGTGTACAGCACGCCCTGGTGCACTTTTCCGTCATAAGGGCTGAAATAGGCCGGTTTTCCCGTTTGATCGAACTCGTAAAATTTGTGGGGATAAACAATTGCCCGGTAGAGGGCGCTATAGAAAGTGCGTTGCAGATCCGGCAATGGCCCTTCCACGCGAGCGCGGCCCAAAGCCTCGTTCCAGCGTTGTTCAGCTTTTCCGCGCACCGCATCGAAATCATCATTGCCAATCTCGTGTTCCAAGTTGCGGGCGGCCTGATCGGGGCTGATAAAAGAGGAAGCCACTTTGCAGCCGACGACACCGCCGGCGGCAAGATCGAATTTTACGAACGCTCCGACTTGCTTGCCGGCCAGGCTCGTCTGTCCGGTCTGGACGCCATCCGATGACCAAACACCATGAGCAGTGAAGGGGCGATCGAAAACGACCACAAAGTAATTCGAGAAATTGTCCGGCACACCACCATGATTGAAGCGGCTGGTACCAATGATCTTGTTTCCACTCGGAATGACTTGCACGGTCGAACCGCCTGGGAACGCATCGAGCACGACATAGGAATCGCCGGCTTGCTCGAATGTGAAGCGAAACCGGGCACACCGCTCCGTGGGTGTAACTTCGGCAATCGTCTTCCACGTATCCAAATGGACGCGGTAATAACCGGGGTTGGCAAACTCGTTCTCGTGTTTAAAATCTGAAGCGCGCTCGTCTTCTTTAACCACCAACTGCCCTGAAACAGGCATCAGCGCAAACACCGCGTAATCTGCAATCCAGGGGCTGGGTTGGTGAGTTTGGCGGATTCCGCGGAGGCGGGTGCGGCGGTATTGGTAGTAAAAAGAATCACTCGCTGGTTGCGTGTACGGCGCCCATGTGTTCATCGGGAAAGGCAAAGCGATAGCGGGATATTCATTGCCATGGGAGAAGCTACCGGTCGAGTCTGTGCCTTGAAGCGGATTGGCGAGGCTCACAAGTGAATCGGCGGCCGGTGCCGAACCGGCCATGGCGAGTGCCATTGAACAAATCAGAAAAGGTATTTTCATGTTGGGTTACGAAAGCGGTTGGAGCGCTACACGACAGGCGCTATGGTCCGTACCCAAATCCCAACGTCAAGCGGCATCTGAAACAGCCGCAGCAACCGGCCAAAAACAGGCATGTTCCGGCCAGCTTTACTTCTTTTCTTCGCGCACAATCTCGAACCTGTGCTCGAAGATATTTGTTTTGGACTCGTAGGTGAGAGTCAGACGGGCGGGGCCGGTTTTCCACGTCCAATCAAATGGGGTCGTGATCCGGGCGTAGGAGATGGACGGCGGGCCGTAATACGGTCCCCAATATGGTCCATATGGTCCATACCAACCGCCCCAACCACAACCATAACCATAACCCCACCAATAGTCTGGATAAGCCACATACCTGGCCGGAGGAGGCAAAAAGAAACCTGTGTAGCTGTGTGGTCCGATGACCTGCGTGCGAAGGGGATGGCTGAGGCCATTGGGATCCACAACCACACTGGCGTTGCCTAACAGGGTGATTCGGTTTTCGGTAGGGTTGTTAATGGTCATCAAAAGCCGGTTGTCAGACTTCGATAGTTGGTACTCCAATGGCGGGTAATGCAGGACCAGGTGCTGATCGCCCACTGGCGAAGAAACTCCAGGAGGCTCAACGACACGATAAACAAAAGATACGCAGCCATTGAGAACCACCGCTACTGTTACCAGGAGAGCAAACTGCAGTTTCATATGAGCGCGGCGCGCGTCACCTCTCCATTTGATCGCCCTAAGAGCTTAAGGTGTCAAGCCGGAGGTCCCGACTGATTGGGGAACCGAGGTGGGTGCGGGGATCTACCGAGGATACAAAGCCCACGAAATACCGGAACCAGAAGCAAATATGAGAATCGCAGCCAAAACAACGACGAGCACAATCAAAGGGATCAGCCACCACTTCTTCTCCTGCCGTGCAAACAGCAGAAACTCTTTAAACAGACGCCACATGAGCGAGGATCACTCTATTTAAGCCTGACCCGGTGGCAAGCCACATTTCCGGGCTTGCAGAATCCTCCATTCCCACCAACTCTTGACGCGCTCGGCAATGAACCTGAGTCCATCCATTATCTATGTGGTGCTGGCGTTTGCGCTGGCAGTCGGCGGCGGCGCGCTGGGGGCACTGCTTGGCACTTCGCACCGGCGGCTGTGCGCTTTGATCAGTTTGGGCGCCGGGACCTTACTGGGCGTGACGGTGTTCGCAATCCTCCCCGAGAGCCTGCCGACCTTGCACTGGTGGGGCGTGTTGGTAGCGCTGGTATCTGGTTATCTCCTGTTTGCCGTGATCACAAAATATGTGTATCACGTCTGCCCAGCTTGCGCGGCGAGCCACTTCGACGAAGCAACTACTCACCGTTTTAGCGAAATTGCCACCGCTATGATGATTGCGCTGGCAATTCACTGTCTAGCCGACGGCGTAGCGCTGGCAGCCGGCAACCAGGCCGAAGCCAGCCATAGCCCCGGCGGGCGTGTGCTGGACGTCTCGCTGGTTGCGGCAGTGTGCGCGCACAAAGTGCCGGAAGGGTTGGCTTTGGGCGCGCTGCTGCTGGGGGCTGGCTTCGCGCCGGGCCGAACGATACAACTTGTCGCCGCCGTGGAGGCGACAACGCTTCTGGGTGGTGTGCTCGGGCATTTGTTTCTGCCCAGCATCGGGACTGTTTGGCTGGATGCGATCGTTGCGCATGTTGGCGGCGGGTTCGTGTTCCTGGCCGCGCACGCCGTGTTTGGCGAAATCGTCAAACATCATAAGGCTCTAGTTGTGGCGAACTTTGTCGCCGGACTCGGCGCTATCGGCCTGATTGCGGTTTTTTTGCGAACGATGGGATAGAGGATTCCGAAGGAGTTGCGGGTTAAACGTTGAGCACTGCTTAATTGTAAAGTGCATTTGCCTTGCACGGGGCAGTTGATCTGGTAAAAAGCCGTATGAGCGACGAATCCAGCAAGAGCCTGACTCTGGCCGAATTGCCCGAGCTGCGCCGCAAGACTGAGGCGGTGTCGCAGTTTCTGCAGCAACAGATCGCGGCGCACCTGGAGACGTTGCGGCCGCTGTTCTCGCCGGAACGCATTTTCGGCAAGTACGCCGGCGGCAAGACCGAGGCACAGGGAGCGGAGCGCGCGTTGGCCGAATTGCAGCAGAAATACCGGCCGTTCACCAGCCGGCCGTACGATTTGCCGTCAGACCTTGAGAACAATTGGCTATCGTTGGTGGGCAGCGCACTGGATTTGCATCCCTGGACTTATGAGCACAAGGTGGGCGGAAAATCGATCATGATGTCCTCGCCGGTGTGCTGGGTAATCAATTACAAAACGAATTACTCGCTGGCGCAGGTGAAGACAGTGATAAGCGGCAAGGAAACGGTGCGGCCGGAATATTTGAGGCAGTTCGTCGTGAACGCGCTGGTGTTGCAACTGGCATTGAGTCGCAATCCGGGGTTGCTGCATTTGTTTAAGGATCTGCGTTACGAGCTGAAGACGGAGAGCCCGACCGAGCTCAAGGGCCTGCCGGTGGTGACCATTACGTCATGCTTGACCTCCTTCCGGCCGGCGGATGAATTGATCACGGCGGCGACCGCGTTCTCCGGCGTGCCAGCGTTCATCGAGCTGATCGACGTAAACGCGCTACAGGCGCCGAAAGACCTCTTAAAGGAAAAGCTGGAAGCGTTGGCGAAGTGATCCAATCTTCAAGCACGCCGACTCCGTAGCGCAGGCCTCCGAGCCTGCTGTATCGCAGGTTTCCAACCTGCAGAGGCCACGACGGCGAGCTCGTCGGACCTTGGGCATGCATCACGGCGCCGTGAAGCGCGCACCGCTCTGCATCGCACTTCGAATCTTGTCATCCCACTTCTTCTGGGCTTCGCGGTTTCGACCATGGTTTGTTTCTTCGTCGTACTGGGCTGAGAGGTCTTTCGCGCGCTGAGCGTATTTTTCGATAATTTGCGTAACCTTCGTCTGCAAATCGTCTTTGCTGCTGGCGCGCGCAGCGACGATTTCATTCCCCATATCGCGGCCCATCAAACCCGTAATGTCATAGTGGCCCTGCTCGTGGCTAAGCAATTCGGCGCTCTTTTGCGAGGTCACGACCCAATCGTCTTCAGTGACCGTGCGAATGGTCACCGTCAGTGACGAAACGCGCAGCACACCGTTTTCACGGACCACGGCAACTTCGGACGGCTGATCCACCTCTGAATGAATCTGGGCATCTTCGTTTTCGCCCGAAGGCCGTGCGGGAAGCTCCTTGAACTCGTCCCAGGTAATGCTGCGCGGCCAGCCGGTGATCTTCAGGTTGGCCTTGCCCGAACCTCCTCCGCCCGTATCCAAGCCAACCGGCCCTTGGTCGGTCCAGCTTGAACCGGGGGATTCGCCGGGGTCGCGCGAGTCGTCCGGCAGGGGAAAAGGGTCACGGCCGATTACGCCTGGAATGATGTTGCCCATGGGTTTTGAGTCAGTAAGAGGTTAGGTGCTCGTAAGCGAATCGTTTTGGACGTAGACAATCGCGTGCGGCGGTGGTGGCATGAAACGAAAGCGGCGGAATTCGCCGCACTCCAGGCGCTTCGCGAAATTGGCTACAAGGTGGTTTGCCATATGATCAAAGCCAGGCCGACAATTGTAAAAATCACGGCAATCCGGCGGCGAGCAATGCCGGCAGGTGTCCACCGCTTCTGCGCGCGGTAATCACTTCCGGCGGCAAAGCCGAATATAATCCCCAATGCGAGGAAAAAGAAACCCATGGCCAGAGCAATTCTCATGGGGATTCAGCTAGAGACGCGGGCCAAGGGCTTTTTGCGTCAATAGTCATGGCGGGTTACGCGGTCTGCTTCAATATCGAAACGATAAGGGGTTCCTACAAAACCAGAAGTAAGCATTTGCTGAGGAGCGCGTAGAAATGGGTTCAGGCGGGGATCGAGATGGTCCAAGTACGTTTGAACCAAATTTTGGGTCATCTCGGGGTTGAAATCAAAATCAGGGTCCAAGGCTTCCCGAGGTACGACATCCCCGAGCGGGTCGTCTTCGTTAAGAGGATAAAGTGTCCGAAGTCGTTTTAATACACGCTCGCGCCATTCTTGAAAGGTCTGAGGCGCGGGCATGATGTGCTCGGCAAGGTTGGAAGAGCGGTAAGCACTCACCGCGGGATCCGTGTACTGGAACGCATCGCCGCTAGCCTCAAGAGCAAATATGATGGCCAACGAGAGAGCGCCTCGGATCGGGCCGAGCCACTTTTCATCCGGTGGTTCCCAATACACGGCGTAAGCGGGATCGATGGTGCCGGCCCACGCGGCCTCGATATTCTGGAGGGGCACCGGATCGGTGGAAAGGAGATCGTAACGATGAATGATCCACTCGCCACAGGCATTAGTGAAGGCGATGTTTGCCCGGAAGGAGACCTCCCGCATCCGTGCATGAAACACTTCGGTCTCTGAATCGAATATCTCTTCCAGATGCCAGTCGTCCCACTCGTACTTCAACGACCGGTCCTGGATTCCGGCCTCAGCGACGTATTTTGGTATGGACAGGGACATCCGATTTTCTTCCTTTCGGGAAAACGCGCTAGCCCTTGTAAGGCACTCCTTTAAACCCGTTGGCAGCCATTTTATCCGGAGGGCTAAGGTACGGGTTCTTCTTGTAATCAAGCGTTCTAACAAATGCGGCCAGGAGTTTGGGCAAGTCCGATCGTTTGAATTCCGCGCCCGGATTTAAAATCTCTCTGGGCACCGGATTCCCCGTTGGCTTATCGGGATGGTGCGGTTCAAGCTTGCGGAGTCGGTCGAGAACTTCATCCCGCCAGGCGCGGAAGGGTTTCACGGAACCCGGAAGCACGTGCTCAACGAGCTTGCACAGAAAGCCGCCAATGTCGGCCACGTACATCCCTCGGCCCGCTCGATCCACACTTTTCGCCAGCAGATAGATGGCGACTTCTTTTGGCCCCTGAATCGGCCCCTTGCCGATCTTGAATTTTTTTGGCCGATTGAAATACCGCCAGTCAACCACGCTGGCATAGGTTGCTTCAATACAGTTGAAGAGCGACGGGTCGTCCGTATGTCCACTGAGCCGCCACGCGATCCACCCGGCGGTGCCGGCGCAAAACAAAACGACGGAGCGGTGTTCAACTTTCCCTATCTTTCTTTCGAGAGCCGGTACCGCAGCGGCCCAATGGTTTCGATCATTGTCACTGTCCCACTCGTAAGTGAGCGGTGCCTTTTGCACCTCGGCCTCTTTGATGTACGTCGGTATTTCCAGCATGGTTTTCCTTTTGGGCTAATGGTTTCGATCTGCTCGGTCCCCATGCACTTCCTACTCTCGGCATTCCAGGTTCTCCGGTTTACCATCCTTACAGATCTTGATTTTAATGTCGCATTCCTGCGCGGCACACAACATGTCCTGACAATGATCCTCGCAAGGTTCATCAAGCATATCGCCATTGGACTTCTTCTGCCGGATGCTGAATGTGAGGGTACCGCCAGGGTTCTTGCCAAAGGTCGCAAAGACAGACTCGATGATTCGAGACTCCGCGTGGCACATCCCGCCCTGGTTATCGCTTCGCCCCCAATCCACGTACTTGGTCCCTTTCTTTTTATGCTTCCGCAACTTCTCCTTGCCGGCGGCGCACATTTCCGTTTCCTTGAATTCGTTGTCATCTTTCCGCCCCTTAGCCATTCCAGCTTTGTTCTTGATCTCGGACATATGGCTGGAAGAGGTTGTTCGTTGCCCAGCGCCACTGGGGGGGTTGTACTGGCCGGCGGCGAAGGTTCTGCCAGGTTTGTGCTTGCCCGAGCGAGACTTTTTCTTGGCCGCTTTGGCATCATCTGTGAGTTCCTCGCAGCTTACTTCGCGAGAACCCGGCGTAAAGGTCCCCGTGCTGGCGGTCGTACTACCACTGTTTTGGGGAGTGCTGGCATGATTATGCGTGGTCAGGTCAGAAAGCCTGATGGCGTTTTCGCCTTCAAGTTTAACGTCCGAGGACCAAGCTGCGAAATACGTTTTTCCTTGGATTGTGGCGGTAACGACGCCCATGCCGAGGCTCTTGGTGGCGGCCTCGTCGCCTTTGCTTTGTTTATAACTGCTTTTATTCTTAATCCCGGCCTGACCTCCGGCAATCTTGACGGTAGTGGTGCCGTCGGTCGTGTCCGAGGCAGCCGAGAAATTGGGGTAGGGAATCGGGACGGGTCCGGCGGGCGGAGAAGGAGGAGAGAGACAGACGTCCGGCATGGCAGCGATGGACTGATTGGAAGACTTTTCGCAGGCGACCTCCATGCCGTTCGCAAAGACGTTAGCGCCCATTAGCGATTCCCTCCTTTGGGTTTAAAGTTGGTAACGACGGCGGCCCGTTCTCCGTCATCGTTGCTGAAATGACAAAGGGCGCGGGGACCGGGGGCGTAGCCTTTCTGTCCGGAGTGTAAAGCCACTGCCAACACACACGGGACAATCGCCGCGCCAATGTCCCCCAGATACTCGTTCGGATGCCACAAATCGTAAAGGCCCTCGGCACGTTTCGAGAAAAGGCGACCCTCGATCAAGGAAGCTTCGTGGAACTTATAGTGTTCTCCGTTCAAATCGGTGATCCGCCAGGAGGTTTCTCGCATTTCCACACCCGCCCCAGCCAGCGCCGATCGAACCGCTTCAGTCATCCCCTCCCCGCGGAAGGGCTTGTCGGATTCGATGGTTGCTTCCTCGCGGGCCAGGCTGATCCCCAGGATCTCAAGCTCGCTCTGGTCGGTGTCACCAGCCATGCCAATGAGAACCGCGCATCCGGCCTCTCCCGGAATAAAACCATTGGAATTGCCTAGTGTCAGAATACGCCGTTTTTCCATATAGGCCTCTACGACCGGCTGTTGAAGAAAGCTGTCCACTCCGGCGATTACACAAACCGAGGCGCGACCGGTCTCAATAATTTTTCGTGTTTCGTTGATGGCGACGACACCGGATACCCTTTCTTTGGGGATTACCATGGAGTGCGGGTTATGGGGAACACTCAACCGGAACTCCACCTCTTCCAAAAGCTGTTCCTCGATGCCAGCCATCCTGTGGGGCCGACCTTTGTTCGGAACACCAAGCAAGATGGGCACCTGTGCAGGCGCCGGCGCAGCGGCTTGGAGGCATTCGCGGATGGCTGGGGCCACCAAATCGGCCAGCTTTCCGAGACCTTCCCACCACTGAGGGAGAGCCGCCTTGCCAGCGTTGATGTATTCCCCGGATTCTGCATCCCACAAGTTAGCCTTGCCGACGCCGCTGACACCAGCGCGCATGGCGGCGCAACTTGACGGTGCGCTGAAACCCACACTCGTAACCATACCCGTTGCTTTAATTGCCAAGCGACTCATCCTGTCATTTTGGGCCTCGTTTAGACTGAATCAGCTCTTCCAAGCTGGCGTAATGTTTCTTCCCGGTCCGTTGCTCGCGCTGTGCTCGGTAACAGCTGCGCGGCATCTCTCCCACAATAATTTGCTTCAGTTCAAACATATTTCGGCGTAAGGGAAAGGCGACTCGCCAGGAGAGCATGAAGCGCTTTTCATCGGGCTCGATAACCAGGGTATCGCATACCGCCTTGACTCGCTGGTCCATGCCACGGTGAGCGATGAAAACGACGGGCAATTCGGTGTTTGGAACGCGGAACCGTTTTGAACCTTCCGGCGACAGGTTCTCAAGTTTGATTTCCTCCCCCCCCACAAGGTGGGGCATTTGCTGGTCGGGCGGAGCGCATTGAAAGTAGCGATAATCGAAATCCTTAGGCCAGAACGGTGATCGATTCTGGATCCATTCCTTGTCATAGGTCCCAGCATAGCGCAGGCGTGCTTTGTGGTTGCGGCCGATGGCGCCAAGGGCCATGGGCCGATAGCCACCCCTTCGCGAGGTGCAGAGTCGACCTGGCTCACAGGTGGTGGGAAGCGACTTGCCAACCAAAGCTTTGCTGCTGGTGAGGGGGTAATAGCCCACGCCCACCGGATTCGGGAGATACGTTTTGACTTTGTTAGGATTATTGGCAGCCCGGTCGGTCCCACCGTAAGCCTTGTCGTAGGAAATGGGCAGCTTGACGAAGCGCGCCGGAAGAGAAGGCCGGACCAGAAATAGTACTTTGTCGTAAAACCGGCTGCCGGTTATTTGAAACCTCTTCTTGACCGGACCGATTTCGAGACTCACCAAGACTTTAGCTGTCGGTTCGCCATGAGGAGCGTACGCCGAGCCGTTAAGGATCACGTCGCACATTGGCTTAACATGGGCGAAGTCTGTCTCGTAGCGCACCGCCGAAAACCCAGGCTCGCCGGTGAATTCGTCGGCCTGAACCAGCGGCGCTTGTTCGGCGGCCAGCGTCGGTTCCTCAGTGCCCACAGGAATGTTGTACGTCGCTTTGACAGCAACGATCAGCAACTCACGTCCATCTGACTGGAAGCCTAACGTCCAAGCCGCCGGGCCGCTGGTTCCGTTTACGAGTTCCATGATTGCAAGGCTTTGGTTTGCTGATTTGCCCTCGCCCTGATTTCAAACAAGGGCCGGCTTGGCTGCCGAAGTCCCAACTCGAGCGCGGCTGCAATCCGCTGGGGTTGATAGCCTTTAGCCAGCATGTCCAGGCATACGGCTTCGGTGATTTCTTTCCCAAGGAGATACCGCTTCCCCGACGTAAAACCGGCGGCGTTCTTCATCCACCAGGCGGCCACCAGATCCGGTGCCGGCCAGCGCAGGTTCAGATCGGGGTCCATTACGATATCGCCCTCGGGAGTCTCGGTGGGTTGCCCTTCAAAGTCGGCAGGCGGCTCGGCGTCCAGATCCGCATAAGCCAGATCCACACCGGTAATCATAGCGAAAGCGGCGCCAGCGCGACGCGCCGCAGCAGGGACTTTCATAAGCTGAAGCAGGTCATTGATTAGCGCTGGGTCACCAATGATGCCTGCAGCGGTCGCGGCAATCCTTGACTTGGCGGGATCCGCCCTGAGCTGACGATACCATTCATTAGCCGCATCCATGCTCGTAATCCTCAAAGCCATGTCGAGGGCACATTGAGAATACTGGCCGGTTGAGACCGCAAATTCGCGGAGCGTACCTAGGACCGGGGCTGAACGATCTCCCAATCGTGCGGCTGACCAGGCGGAGAAAAACCGACACGGAGCATCAGATGAGGACACACTCTGCAAAATCGTCCGCAGTGCAGAGGACTTTCCCAGTTCGCCGCAGGCATTGAGGGCTCGCGCCCGGACCTTGAGATCGGAATCCGAAAGCGCTTGTAGCAACTGCTGACCTGGGTCGCGCCGCTGGACGGCACAGCCAGCAATTGCGATGCGGCGCGCGACGGGTTGATCCGAACTCGTCAACATTGGGAGGAGTCTTTCAGTTTCTGCGAAAGGCAACCATCCCAGCGCGGAAACAACACCGCGCTGCAATTTTGGATTCGACGAAGCGGCTCTCAGGACCGTCGCGATTCGTTCTTGATCACCAGCCCCGAAGGCAAGGACAGCCGCAGCGAACACTTCGCCCGGTCCAGGTTCTGCGAGTGCCTGCTCGCACAATTTCCAGCCGAACTGCCCGGCCACGCGCAGCCCATCGAGATGCGCCTCGACACGTTCGTCCAGGCGAGCGAGGTCTTTGAGGCGGAAATTGGGAGCGGTGACGGCACGGTCACGTTGGCCCCAGAGAAAGGCGGCCTCCTCGGCATGCTGCTCGACAACCATTTCGTTGACCATGGCCGATATTTCCTCCGGCCGGAAGCCGATGGGGCGCAGCACCTGAGAGGCGGTCATAGCAGGCGGTCAGTTGATTTGGACGGAGCCCCCTTTGATACGGTTCACACCGTTGGACTTGCTCAACAGGTACTCGCCGTTGATAAGGACCTTGCCGGCCCGCGTAAGCGTGATGCTTGCTTTGCCGCAGCGCAGAACGATTTCGTTTTCGGCCGTTAGCGTCACTTGCTTGCCGTCGAGCGTGGCGCTGATTGATTTCGAGTTGTCGGCGCTGTTGTTCGCTGCGCTAGGGAGCTGCAGGAAGCCCAGCAGGATGGGTTTGCAGATGTCGTCACGTTCAAAAAGGAGCACGGCTTCCCGACCGATATCCATCGAAGAAACTGTGCAGGTATGCCTGGCTGGCAGAGGGTTGGGCTCGGGATTACCTTCGAAGTCCACCAGGGGCAAGCCCGAGGCCGCAAACCCGATTAGTTTACCAACCAGAGTGGCGCAATCGCCTGGTCGCTGGCCCGCGTCGGAACTTTCGGCCGTGTGGTGGAGAGGCGAATCGAGCAGGTCCGCCAAAGCATTATGGCCGTGCGCCGAGTATTGGGCGTCCAGCAAAGCAGTTTTTTTCATAGGGACGTCGGTGAAACTTTCTGGGTTCTAGTTCTGTTTGATATTGTTTCCTTTCATCGTAATGTCTTTGTCAGATTTAACCGTGATGTCGCCCGACCCAATGATGCTGATGTCCTTGCCCTTGATTTGAATCGTACCGTCCTTTTTCATATGGATGAGCGCATCGCCGGTTTTGATCGCGATTTCGTCCCCCGCTTCGATCGCCAGAACCTTCCCGACCTTCAAGGTGTCGTTTTCTCCAACCTCGGTGGTGCGGTTCTTACCGACGTTGTCGGTCTGATTCGAGCTGATACTGTTCGATTGGTCGGCGCCGACGTTTGTGGATTGGTTGGCGCCGACTGAAATGGATTGCATAGCCCCTACGTTGATAGTCTGGGCGGCGCCTACGTTGATGGCTTGTGCGGCGCCTATGTTGATGGCCTCAGCGGCTCCAACATTATGCGTGCGTGCAACTGCGACAGTGACACTCTCGTTACCGCCAACATTTCGAGTGCGATTGGCGGCTACATCAATCTTTTCATTGGCGCCAACCTTTTCGGTACGGTTCGCACCAATCGTGATGTCTTCGTTGCTGCCGACTTTCTCAGTGCGGTTCACCCCGATGGTGATGGTTTCATTGTTATCAACCGTTTCGGTCCGGTCGTGCTTTACGTGAGTGGTTTCGTCGTGGTCGATGGTTTTGGTCCGGTCATTTCCGACCGAGTGCGATTCGTCATGTTCCACGCTGATTTCCTGGTCTTTTTCGGCATGAACCGTCAGCATTTCGCTGCCCTTTTTGTCCTCGAACCGGATTTCGTTAAAGTTGGCCGAACCGCCACCCTGGCTGGAACGGCTTTTCAGGCCGCTTTGAGTTTTGTTGCCGGGCAAACCGTAGGGCGGGACCTGGTCGGCGTTATAGACGCGACCGGTGATAATGGGTTCGTCCGGGTCGCCTTCAAGAAACTCGACAATGACCTCCTGGCCGATGCGCGGGATGTGAATGGAGCCCCAGGATTTTCCGGCCCAATTCTGTGAGACGCGCACCCAACAGGAGGAATTTTCGTCGGATTTGTCGTGGCGGTCCCAGTGGAAATGCACTTTCACACGGGCGTGCTGGTCGGTGTAAATCTCCTCACCGCCCGGGCCGACAACGATCGCGGTCTGCGGGCCTTGCACAATGGGCTTAGGCGTCAGGCGTTCGGGCCGAAATTGCTGTGCCTTGGGAATCGCCGAAAAGCTACAGGAAAAGAACTCATCAGTGCTCGCTTCTCCCTGGCCGGTGGCGAACTCACCCGCCTCCGCTTGCAAATTAACGCTAGTGACGAGGTATTCACGGTTTTGATCCTGGCGCCCATGATTCTTGAGCTTAAAGGTGAAACCCGCGGAAAGGCCGCGCGCAGAAGCGTCGCCCTGGGCGAATTCATAGTTCGTCTGCAGCTCGTTGAGACGCACATCGGCAAGTCGATCCCCTTCCCCGTTATCCAGGTATTCGCCCGGAAAATCATAAATCTCGAATTCCGCTTTGCCGTGCTTGCGGTTGGTCTTGGAAGTGGCGAGCAGGGACGTTTTGGGCTTTTTAAAATCGAAATCGTTCAAGGCCGTCGAGACTGGTTGAACTTCCTTTTCCAGGGCCCATTGGGTAATCGCCTCACGACCGGCAGCACCTTCTTCGAGCTCCACGAAAGGTATATCGGCGTAATCGGGAAAAGGGTTATGGGCGCTGATGGAGTCGGCCAGAACCAGGGTGTGTTTGCCATCTTCGTGTTTGAAAAAATAATAGATGCCCTCCTGCTCCATCAGGCGGCTCACGAAGTTAAAGGCCGTCTCCCGGTACTGGACGCAATACTCCCATTTGGGATAGGTGCTGCTGAGCTTGAGCTCGTAATCGTTGAAACCGTAATGCTTGAACACTTCCTCGATGATATCGGGGATAGTTTTCTCCTGGAAAATCCGGCAATCGGAAGTGCGCGTCAGCAGCCAGAGCCAAGGGACGATCACTGCGCGATAATGGGCGTAACCGCCCTGGTTGCCGGCCTGGGTGAGGCGACTGACGTAGCCATTGAAGTACCGCTTGCCTTTCTGACCTATCTCCAGGCGTATGGTCGCCGTTTTACCGATGACCTGATCGAAGTCGATGTCGGAGTCCTCACTGCTAAGCTCGGCATCGATTTGGAACAAACGGCTGATTTCTTCGCGATAGGATATGGACCTGACAGCCAAAACGTTAGGACCGAGGGCAGTCTCGATGGCCAATAACCGAGATTCTTGTTTCGGCGGCATTACGGTGGTTTAGTGCTGTTACTTTACGTAATGTGGGAAAAAGTGCAACGAGAAACATACGCTACCACAAAAAAATGAGTAAAGAGTAACCCTGGCCCTCGCCTCGGGCCGCGCCACTACCGATAACCATCTCGCTTCTTGCCTGAGTCACTGGCAGGATGGGGAAAGCCCTCGGGGGCCAAGATTGAGATTCTCAATTGGTGATTTTCAACCGGTGATTCTGCTACAAGCGGTGGCGCTTGCCTGTGCCTTGGTGCTGTGCTACTGGGCGAAACTCCCATGGGTGTTGTTGCTGAGCGCGTCGCTGTTGAGCTGCGGAGCTGTGGCGGCCATTGTGAGCGAGGAACGCAACCCCGGTCCGAGTCTGATTCTGATCTGGTTCTCAACCGCCTCGATTGGGATCATGACTCTCGTCACATCGGGAAATAAGGTGCCTTTGGAGAGCTACCGCGATCCCTATTACGCCGTGGTAGCCTGGTTATTGGGGGCAGCGCTCTGGCCCTTCAAGAACCAAGAAAGACTCTCGAATATCCCTGCTACCCGGAAGCTACCGGCAATGACCTGGCTCTGGGCCGGCACACTGGTTTGGCTGGCATCAACCTATGCGCAAAACCTGCGGGGGCCATTCTATGCAGGCTTGGCAGCTGCCGTAGGAACCGTTGTCGTGAGCCTGATCTCGTTTCGATTGCCCGCCTTCGCAATTCAGCTTGCTATCACGCTGATGCTGTTGTGCGCTGGCTTGCCGATCGCCGACTTCTTGCTGCATCCGGCGCACAAAACGTTCGCGGATCCTGAAGTTCTGAAGCAATACTCGACCTACCAGGCGGCGCAAAAAAATCCGGCCGGCTTTGAAGCTTGGTGGGACTATTTTTGGAATCAATGGCTGGCGCTTTCGGCCAAAGTGCTGGTTTACGAGCCACAGGCGCTGGTGCCTTTGCGACTGCGCCCCAACAGCGAGGGCTGGCTGGTCCAGAGCCACATTGTGATCAACAGCCTTGGATTTCGTGGCCAGGAAATACCAAAGGTCAAAGGCGATGCCTACCGGATCGTAGTGATCGGCGAATCCACCACGTTCGGGTTTACGATTAACGCCGATGATCTGCCGTGGCCAGAGTTGCTCGAAGAATTGATCCGCGGTCGGCTTAAACCGGCACAGCCAGTCGAAGTTATCAATGCCGGGCTGCCTAGCGCCGACCTCGCATTGAACCTGAAACGGTTCCCGTCGCAGATTTTGCCGCTCAAGCCTGACTTGATCATTTGTTACCATGGCATCAACGGGTTTCATCTGCTTGATCCCGCTGTGCCGAAGACTTCCGGAAAATTGCCGCCCGCATATCGGCCGCGGCCGCTGCGCCTGCTGGCCGACTGTGAATACCGGGCCAAGCTGATGCTTTACCGCCGCGCGCACGCGGGCGATGTTCCCTCCAAAGAACCTACCTTTTCGAGTTTAATGGAAACGCCGCTGGCGAAGGCTTACCGCGAATTGATTGAAATTGCTGCCACGAACCACATCAACTTGGCACTCTGTGATTTCTGCATGGCGGCCAATAAGTCCAGCCCTCCGGAGGTGGTCGAATTCTTCCATTCTCGTACCCCGCTGCCATATCGAATGATTCAGGCGAACGCGGCGAATTCTCAGCTGCTTGACCACTTGGCGAAAGATTTCACGAACATCACGTTGATCGAAACCCACCCGCACCTGGACGGGGACCCAAACCAGTTCATCGATCTGGTTCACTTCAACCATCAGGGCGAGCTGCAAATGGCGGAAAATGTGTTCGCGGGAATCAAACCGGTTTTGCAGAAAGCGCTGGCGCAGCATTCGCCCGCCATTGGCCCCCCCTAATTGGCTTGTCATCGCGGACGGCTCTGGCAACTTTATGCCGGTTTTATGTCGAAAAAAGCACTGATCACGGGGATCACCGGCCAGGACGGTTCGTATTTAGCCGAGCTTCTCATGGGTAAGGGATACGAAGTGCATGGGATTGTCCGACGTGCCAGCACTTTTAACCGGCATCGGCTGGATGACGTATGGTCGGACCCTCAATTATCCGAGACTCGACTGCTGCTGCATTACGGCGATCTTTCCGACGCGGGATCGCTGGCACAATTGCTCGTAAGGGTAAAACCGGACGAGGTTTACAATCTTGGCGCGCAAAGCCATGTTCGGGTCAGTTTCGATAACCCGGCGTACACCATGGATGCGAACGCCACCGGCACGCTTCGACTGCTCGAGGCAATCCATTACACCGGGCTGCGACCGCGATTTTACCAGGCGTCTTCGAGCGAGATGTACGGTAAAGTGCGCGAAGTACCTCAGACCGAGACAACGCCATTTCATCCCCGTAGCCCGTATGCCGTGGGAAAAGTGGCGGCCTACTGGGCAACTGTTAATTACCGCGAAGCGTATGGCCTGCACGCCTCAAACGGCATCCTCTTCAACCATGAATCGCCTCGGCGAGGAGAGGCTTTTGTCACGCGTAAAATCACGCGAGCCGTGGCGCATATCGTGGCCGGCCTGCAAGACAAATTGTACTTGGGAAACCTCGACGCAAAACGTGATTGGGGTTACGCCAAAGAATACGTTGAAGCCATGTGGTTGATGTTGCAGCAGGACAAGCCCGATGATTACGTAGTAGCGACCGGCGAGACGCACTCGGTCAGTGAATTCCTGGAGGAAGCCTTCCGGCATGTGGGGCTGGATTGGAACAAATATGTTGTGCACGACCCTCGCTACTTGCGCCCGGCCGAAGTGGATCTGTTGATTGGCGACGCCAGCAAAGCCCAGCGCGTACTGGGTTGGAAGCCCAGGACTACCTTCAAGGGCCTGGTTAAACTCATGGTCGATGCGGATATTGCCCTGCTTAAGGCGCACCAGGAAGGGCGGATCAAAGTCACCAGTTAGCAGCACGTCGCCGCCAAGAACTCGGTGGCATAGTTCGCACTTCGGTTTGCCCTTGCCCGCTATAAGTCGTTTTGCCAACTTTTCACCCGTGTCAGCGCTCTCGTTTTCGCCCATTTTGGTCACTCGTTCGACTTGTCGGATCTGCGGCAGCCGCGCCCTGACGCCGGTGGTATCACTGGGCGATCAGTACCTTTCCGGGGCTTTTGCCAATCCCAATGGACCCCCGCCGGTGCAGAGGCAAACGCCGTTGGATTTAGTCCGCTGCGATCCCGCCAAGGACGAACAGGCTTGTGGGCTCGTGCAACTGCGGCATTCAGTTCCGCCCAAGGTTCTTTATGCATCGTACTGGTACCGCTCGGGCATCAACCAGACAATGCGCGACAACCTGGCCGATATCGCTCGGACGGCTGAGTCAAATATTCAATTACAGGCTGGGGACCTGGTGCTGGATATCGGGTGCAATGATGGAACGCTGCTGAAATCGTATCAAACGCCCCAGTTGCGACGGATGGGGATCGATCCCTCTAACGTTGCTGCTCGGGCCAGCGGCAGTGGGTTGGAAGTCATTAACGATTTCTTCTCGGCGTCCGCCGTTCGCTCCGTCTGCGGCGAGCAGAAGCCAAAGGTTATCACTTCGATAGCCATGTTTTATGACCTGGAGAATCCGCACAGTTTCGTTGGCGATATCAAAGCCTTGCTCGATGAGGATGGGATTTGGATTCTCGAATTGAGCTATTTACCAACGATGCTGGAGATGAATAGCTTCGATACGATTTGTCAGGAGCATCTTGAATACTACTCGTTGGCGGCGATGGAACGGCTTTTCGCAGAACACCAACTCGAAGTCGTGGATGTGACGCTGAATCATATTAACGGCGGCAGTTTCCGAATTGTGGTCGGTCACGCGGGGAAAACACGCCCATCCCAAGAGGCACGTGAACGAGTGCAGAAACTGCGATTGCAGGAATTTGATCTGGCACTGGATACCGACGCACCTTACGCGATATTTCGCAAAAACATTCGCAAGATTCGCCGAGATGTGCAGGCATTCCTGAAAAAGGCGCGAGCACAGAAGAAACTTGTACACGGGTATGGCGCTTCCACGAAAGGGAACATCACGCTCCAGTATTGTGGCCTCACACCGGCTCTCCTCCCGGCCATAGCTGACCGCAATCCCGATAAATGGGGTTCAAAAACGATAGGCACGAACATTCCGATCATCTCGGAGGAGGACTCGCGCAAACAAAAACCAGATTTTTACTTCGTATTGCCCTGGCATTTTATTGACGAATTCAAACGGCGCGAACAGGCGTTTCTCTCGCGTGGAGGCAAGTTCGTCTTGCCAATGCCGCAGGTTCAACTGGTAGGCGCCTAAGAGAATCATGGATTCGGGAACCGAAGACACTTTCGGAAAGCTCAGCCCAATGTCCTGCCTCCGTGCGCCGGTCACGGCAGCAATACCAAATACATGAAGCGCGTGGCAATTACGGGGATCGCCGGCCAGGACGGCACGTATCTGGCCCGCTGGCTTTTGCAGCAGGGTTGTGAGCTACATGGGCTGCTGCAGTTCCCGTTTGACCGCGAGGAACCTGGGTTGCGCCGGCGATTCAGCCCGGAGCACATGCGAGCTGTGAAGTGGTACAATGGTTCGCTGGAAGATCCGTTTTCTCTCGTTCGCTTCCTCAAAGCAGCACGCCCTGCGGAGATTTACCATTTGGCAGGCTTAACCGATTCACGGCAAAGCTTCGCCGTGCCGGAAGAAAGCGTGCTGGCGATCACTCTGGGAACGCTGCGGTTGCTTGAAGCCGCCCGCGAGCTTTGCCCGGATGCCCGCATCTTTCTGGCCTCTTCCAGCGAAGTTTTCGGAATTCCAACGCACACGCCCCAGAACGAGATGACCCCGCGCCAGCCGGTTACGCCTTATGGGATCGCCAAGCTGGCCGCCGATCAATTCGCGCGCTTGCACCGGGAAAAGTATTCCCAGTTTGTTTCGGTTGGCATCCTTTACAATCACGAATCGCCCCTGCGCCCTCCGAATTACCTCAGCAACCGAGTGGCTCGCGCCGTGGCTGATATTAAAAACGGTCGCGCAAAAGAGCTCCAACTCGGCGATCTTGACGCTGAGCGTGATTGGAGCGACGCGCGAGATTTCATTCGGGGGTTTTGCCTCGCTTTGAAAGCAGCCGCGCCAGGTGAATTTGTGTTTGCCTCAGGTCGGCCTCACCGCGTCACGGACCTCGTCCATTGTGCGTTCAAAGCGGCCGGACTCGATTATCACGAATATGTAAAAACCACTGCTCGAAATGATCGGGCGCAGCAGGTAGTCACCGGGTTGTGTGGGTCACCTGCCAAAGCCGAGACTGAGCTGGAATGGAAACGCCGCTGGACGTTTGAGACTACTATAACCGATCTCGTCAATGCCGAACTGGAGAACCGCTCCGAACTTCAGCGGGCCGATCCTGAGCCAAGAACCCCTGCGTTGCCATGAGTGAATTCTTTCGGCGGCTGTCATATAAATTTTCTTTGTTTGGCTATTTCAAGCAGACGTGGAAAAAGCTGTACAGCATTCCAGGCAATATTGATA
>CAZUVM010000090.1:0-6611 GCA_964623885.1 uncultured Verrucomicrobiota bacterium | reverse complement strand
TTGCCGTCCCCGTTAAAGTCTCCGACCGCTATGGCCAGCGGGCTGACATGCACTTTCGAACGCGTTTCGGCGCCAAACGTCCCGTCCTTTTTGTTCAGCCGCACACTCACGGAACTGTTGTAATAATTCAGCGTGGCGATGTCGGGCCAGCCGTCGCCGTTGAAATCGCCGATCGCCACGGCGTAATGGTATTCGGAAAAATCTCCGGCGCAATTGGTATACCACGGAAACGAGCAGTCACCGTTGCCGAGAAAAAGTGTGGCGCTGCTCGAGGAATAGTTGGCTGTGACGAGGTCGAGGTCGGTGTCATTGTTGAAGTACGCCGCGGCGACGGCGTAACAGCCTCCGGAGATGGGATAGTTGGTGTAGGGTTGGAAGTAGCCGTTGCCCAGTCCCAGCAGCACATCCAGCCCGTAGCGGGCCAGCGCGAGGTCGGCCTTGCCGTCCCGGTTAAAATCACCGGAGGCGATGCCGGCCCACGCATAGTTGATGGTCATGAACTGTGCTGCGGGCGGATTGAAAGGACCCGTCGCCGTTGCCGAGCCAGGCGTTAATCGAATCGCCTGGATAATTCACCACGGCAATGTCCGACTTGCCGTCGCCATTGAAATCTCCGGTCGTGACGGACATCGGCGTGCCCGTAGATGCTTGTAGTGTGTGGGAGCTGCGAACTATTGACAATCGTATAATATAGTGACAGTTGTGTTAAAAAGGAAGCTCGGCCTGTTTCCAGAAGGCCTCTACCAGTGTTGGGCGCCGGCGCATTCGTCCGAGTGCTTGGCGAGCGGCACTGGTCAACTGAGCAAAGTCTTTGGGACAAAGGTTGGGCAACTCATGCTGCTTGCAGTGGCCCCAGATGTATTCCACTGGGTTAAGTTCCGGGGCGTAAGCCGGCAGATAATCGAGGTGGATGTGTCCGCCCAAGCCAGCGACGAACTCCCGCACCAAACGGCTGCGATGAACCGGCAGCCCATCCCATATGACCAGCAGTTTGGAGGCGATATGCCGCTGCAGATGTCCCAAGAACTGGATAACTTGCGGAGCTTTGATGCTTCCGGGAAAGAGTCGGAAATAGAAGCTCCAGATGGTGATTCCGGCCATCGCGGAAAGGCATTTCCAATTGAACGAATACTGCAGCACGGGAGTTTCGCCGCGAGGAGCCCAAGTGCGAACCCGGTGTGGCCGCTCGCTCAAACCGCTCTCGTCCACAAACACTATGGTGCGCCGCTCCTGCTGCGCTTTTTTTTTAGCTCCGGCCACCGCACCCGTTTCCAGCGCCGGATGGCCGCTTCGTCGCGCTGGGTGGCCCGACCGGTCGGCCGCTGGCAGCTCCAGCCTAAGGAACGCAAAATCCGCCACACGTGCCCAGGATGAAACTTTTGCCCCGTTTGCCTTTCGATGAGGTCGGCCACGCGCCAGGTCGTCCAAAGGGCGGTGCCGTATCCCAGCACTTCCGGGCCTTCTTTGAGTCCCCGGCTCAACTGGTCCAATTGCTCGGGAAGCAAGCGCGGTTTGCGACCGGCGCGACCCGCTTTAAGCAGGGCCTTGGTTCCTTGTTTTCGCCAGGCTTGGTGCCAGCGACTAACCGACTGCCGATGGACCCCCAGTTTGCGGGACACCTCGCCCTGACTCAGTCCACGGTCAAAGAGTCTGGCGGCCTTGAGTCGCCGCCGTTCCAAGCCATCAAAATCGCGTTGCACGCCTCTGGGATTGCCCATGCGCAGACTATAGCATGGGTGTTTGGGCGTGTCACTATATTATGCAAACGTCAATAGGCCGGGCCGGCCTGTTGTCCACCGACCCGGCCTTACAATTCTCCGTAAATCCTCAGTTCAGCGGCCATCGCAACAAACGCGCGTCGCGATGTCAACGAAAAATACATCCTTGATACAGGAAGGCGGTTTTGGTGCCATACCCACTGTGAAAGCCGATCCGGCTTCATCCGTCAGTGCCGACCTCACGGACCGACAAGCGCCGGTAACGCCAGCAGGCCGGTCTTCGCCAATCTGTTGGTTCGTATTTGCCGCGGCCATTGTAACGGCCATCTTTATACACGAGCTTGGCCACTGCACGGTGGCTTGGCTCCACGGCTATCCTGCCATCCCCACGCCGGCCAAGGAATACATCCTGAAACCTTTGCCCGAGGTAGTGCAAAACCAGATGGCGCTCGGCGGAATCATGGGTTCCGTCATCGCCCTCTTTGCTGCCTCGCTGTGGCTTCATCTTCGGCCTGGTGCACTCAGCTCGTCGATACTGGGTGGCGCAATGACTGCCCCGGGTTTCTACACCCTTCGGTTCATTCTTGCTGGGCGTGGGCATGACGCGACGGAGTTTCAGGAGGCCCAGGCGGCGCTCGGCCTGAGCTATGCTGGACATGGGGTGGACTGGCTTTTTGTGAGCCTGTTTATGGCTGCGGCGCTGTTCTGGTTCTGGCGAATGCGAGCGCGTCCCACGCCCAAGCTCCTGATCCGTTTAGTTATCGGGGCGATAGCCGCAATGGTAATTGTGGTCATATTGCAGTCCGTCAACAACAGCGTGTTTGATCCTCTTTTCGAATCTAAACGATTGCACGGCGGCACCAGAATTGAGGAAATGCTGAGGGTCATTGGTCTTAGGTCTCATTCCACTTTGAATACCTGCTGACGGCCATCTTTGTTGACGAGCTTTATCGACGTGGTCGTGCCACGGGCGAGGAGTTGGATGTCGGTGGGATTGGATTCGCCGGCGAAGCTCACTGCCGAGCCATCCTCCGTCGCGGCGATCTTGACGGTCGGAGCGCCCTTGGAGTTGATCAAGCGCAAGAGAACGGTCTCCGGGTAACCCGTCGTGCCGTCGGGCATTTTGATCGTAGGATCTGTGGGAAAGACTTTGATCATGGCCCGCACGCGCCCCTGGTCATCCACGATCTCCAAGGCATGAGCGCGTAGCACGGCCGGCACCTCGGGAGTCGCAGCCGAGTGCGCACGAGACAGCACGGACACCAGAATGAGGACATTGAATACAGTGAGGCCGATGGAGAATCGCTCAGTTTTCATTGAAGGCAATCTGTACCCGAGTTGAATTGGAAGTTGTCAGAAAATTGTAAAAAGGTTGATACGGGCGTGCAGGGTCCGCCGGACGGGGTGCAGGAGATCGTTCAGCAACTCGCGCCTCGCCTTGAGTGTGGAGCGGCGTCCGGAGCGTAATGGATCTCTTCTTGGGACGCCGGGGACGGCGTTCCTACCGGATGTCGAGTGAGGAGAGCGCTGGCATTGCGGAGGATTGGCCAGAAGGGAGGTTCGCAGGCTCGGAGCCTGCGATACAGCAGACTCGGAGGACCTCCGAGTCTGCGTTACGCGCGCCTATCTGGTATTGGGCTCGCTCCGCTCGCGCAGATACAGGGTTAAGAACAATTCCAAGATCCGCCCTCACCTGCCTCGCCCCCGGCGGCGTGAAGGATAGTTGGATTGCTTTCGACTTTTGTGCTGGTTACCTCCGGCTCTGAACGAGCCCACAGGTTGAAAATCGAATCCCTCGCTCATCAGACCTCTGGCCTGCTGGGGAGGGCGAGCTTCCGTCACAGCAATATAGCGTTCCCCAAGCTCGTAGCCGTGGAAAGCGTTCAGGGCTGCGGCCGCCAATTCAGGAGTGGCCATTGTGACAAACCCATATCCGCGTGACTGGCCGGATGTGGGATCGAACATGAGTTCGACTGCTGCGACCGCTCCGGCTCGCGAAAACAAATCTCGTAGATCGGCTTCACTAACATTGGGCGCCAGGTTGCCGACATAGAGCTTCGAGTTCATTCAGATCGTGTTTGACGCTTGTTCAGGAGCAGGCGGGGAGGTGGAAGGCTCCTCTTCGCTTGGATTGGGCGTAGCCGGGATCAATGGTCCCTCTGGTGGTTCCGGCTCCGCAACGGAGGTAATTCTTCCGCCACTGGATGTGACCGTAAGCGTCATGGTCTCGCCGTCTGCCAAGGATCTTCCGCGCCTGAGAATCTCCTGACGGATGACTTTGTAGATCTCTCCATCAGTGAGCACCCTTGGGGCCATAATGACATAAGTACGTCGATTGGCCTCATCCACGATAGTGTTTTCAATCTGTTTTCTTTGCATAAGCTGCAGGAACCGAAATCCAGGCCGTTCCATTCATCCCAACTGATACCATCCGTCGACGATTGGCGGATAATTGGAGGCCCTCTTGCCACGATCACGCAATGCGGGATCTCAGGCCTTATAAAATCCTCTACCCCACAAGGGCATCTCTGGTCGCTCAGTTGCGACTTCCTAGAACCCGCCGGCAAACGCCCCACCCTCGAGCCAGCCACGCGCCGGTCGAATATACCACCGCGGCAGCCAGCGCTGTGAACCAGCACAGCAACACCAGGAAGAACCAACCGGCAAGCAACGGCAGCACTCTCATTTCACCCTACTCCTAAACCGCCGGCAGATCAGGCAGCGGCTCGATTGGTCTCGTGGGACCTGCAAAGGAACCCGTCGCCCGTCGAGCGCCCTCTTGCACTTCCTCGCGGGTCATTCCCAAAGCCATAAACTCCAGCGCCGATCCCGCGCCCGGATACCGCTGCACTTGCGCCAGTTGCACGTACTTATAGCACTCAATGCGGCCCTCGGATACCTGCGCTTGAGGCAAGCGCTTGCTGGCGCGGTACAGTTGCACGCCTAAATGGTATTGCGCGCCGGGGTGACCCTGTTCTGCCGCCTGGCGCAGCCATTGTTGCGCGGCGGCCCCGTTGCGCGAGACGCCTCTTCCCTGGCCATACACGAGCCCCAAATAAAACTGAGCCTCGGTGTGACCCTGGGCGGCCGCTTTCAAATAATATTCGGCGGCACGCGCATCATCCTGGGACACACCCTCTCCCTTCTCAAAGCGTTGTCCCAACTCGAACTGTGACTCGGCATCCTCACGCTCCCTCGGGGGCACTTCTGTGCTTACCTTCACATCAGACTGCGATGCGCGGCCAAACCAACGCAGAAAGGAATGCGCCTTCACGAGGCCATCTTGTTGAACACACACCAGCCTCTCTGCTTATAAGCAGGGTGTCCAATAGTTTCTTGCTTTACCGCTAAATAAACTTAGGTGGAAAGGTCGTTCCTGTGGTATGCTTCACGCCAGTAAGGCCCTGTCGATATTTTCAAGACCGGTAAATCTTCACTGGATCCGTTCCTTGATGATTTGAAACCCGATGTCCGGGAACAGTTCTGAAAAGAGCCATGCTCGAAGGACGCAAGCAGCTACCGTATCAATGAAGATTGCCAGAATCCTGGACGCAGAGGGCGGTACCTTTCGCCTTGAATACGACCTCGCGCGTGGCCATAAGCAGAATACGCGCCTTGAGGCCGCGACCTATGAGCAGGCGCTTCATGAGGCAAAGGGTTACCTGGAAATCGGCGATGATGAACGCGACCCTGAAGGCGCCCAGTGGGATATCGAGTAAACCTCCTGGCAGACGCTAATGCTTCGAAGCGAAGCGTCCGTTGGGCTGGTGATGACGTTTTCCGGAGCGAGAGTGAAAATCGAAACGCCGCCAGCGCTTTCCCCGCCGAGGTGAGGCTGGTCGTGAATCATGCCGCCTGTCAGGAGCGCTGCCGTGGCTTCGTTTCGCCGGAGGCATCGGAGGAGTTTGCTTTGAAGTGGCGTGTAATGGTCGCTGGACGTGCGGCACATTGATGACCGTCGCGACCGCGTGATTGAATCCTTCGGCGCGTTTGCGCACGATCCCGCGACCGATAAACCGCTCGAGTGAGCATAAGGCCTTTTGATCCTCCGGGGTCACAAAGCTAAAGGCATCCCCCACTGCCTGCGCCCGCCCCGTTCGGCCAATGCGGTGGACGTAATCCTCCGGGTGCATCGGAAAGTCGTAATTGACGACGTGCGAGATGCCGTCCACATCAATGCCCCGGGCGGCGATATCGGTCGCGACCAGAACCCGCACGGCTCCGGACTTAAAGTCCTTCAACGCGCGCAGCCGCTGGTTCTGCGAGCGGTTCGAGTGAAGAGTTGCGGTCCTGATCCCCCGAGCTTCGAGACTGCGCGCCAACCGGTCGGCGCCGTGTTTCATTCGTGTGAAGACCAGTACCATGTTGAGGCTCGGCTGGCGCAGCAAGTGCGCCAACAGCGCGGGCTTAAGGTTCTTGGGAACTTCATAGACGAATTGCGTTACAGTTTCCGCCGGATTGGCCCGGCGGCCGATCTGGACGGTCTTGGGTGCGCGAAGAAACTCGTGCGTGATGGCTTCGATCTCTCGGGATAGAGTGGCTGAGAAAAACAAGGTTTGCCTCCGTGCCGGCAGTCCCTTGACGATGCGCCGGATGTCGGGGAGGAAGCCCATATCGAGCATCCGGTCGGCTTCGTCCAGGACCAGGAAATCCAGTCTGGAAAAATCGCACAGCCGGCGGTTCATTAAGTCCAGCAACCGGCCTGGCGTAGCCACCACCAGGTCTGCTCCCGAGCGAAGCGCCTCGATCTGCGGCCGTTCGCTCACCCCGCCATAAATCGTCGCCGCGCGTATAGGAAGATGCCTTGCATAAACCCGAATGTTTTCATCGATCTGCACGACGAGTTCACGTGTGGGCGCCACGATTAGCGCGCGAATTTTGCGCCGGCCTTCG
>CAZUVM010000089.1:0-9472 GCA_964623885.1 uncultured Verrucomicrobiota bacterium | reverse complement strand
AGCGCACCCATTCCCTATTTATGAGATGGGTTCTAGATCACAATAGCGACGCGGTAGAAAGAAGATGGGGACGCCGGGGACCGGCCTTCGCGCGAAACGGGCTACGGCCCGGCAAGGCGGCGTCCCTACCGACCTGCGGGCTTAAGCTGCACCACAAAACCACCGTCTAGTGCGACGTGAAGCTTGAGTATGTCATGCGAGGTGAGTTGTAGTCTCTCAGTCGTAAGATGATTTGGTTGGGTCTCCGCATCGGGGGCGTCCTTCCAGATTTGCGCTTCGTATTTGCCGCCGCTCAAAAATGAAAGCGGCAATTCAAGGTCGCGAGGCTGTCGCGCGGACATGCCGCCAAGATACCAATCCTTGCCTTTGCGGCGGGCAGTGACGAGGAGTTCGCCGACTTTCCCTTCGAGGACGCGTGTCTCATCCCACCAGGTGGGGACTTGCTGCAGAAATTCAAAACCCGGCTGACCTTCGTAGGCGGTGGGGTAATCCGCGAGCATTGGATTAGGATTATCGAAGCAGACGTACGTCGCCAGATGATGGCAGCGCGTGCCGAGCACATTGGGGGCGATCATGTGCGGCTTGAATTCGGCGCGAGTGACCGAGCGAAATCCTCCCAGGTGATAGTCCATCGGCCCGGCGATCAATCGCGTGAACGCCAGGTTCAGATTGTGTTCGGGCGTGCAGCGATCGCTCCACTTCAGATACTCCAGGTTGAGCGCGCCTTCGTGGTTCATCAGGTTCGGATAGGTGCGCTGCCAGCCGGTCGGTTTCCAGACGCCGTGAAAATGAATCAACAAATGATGTCGCGCGGCCGATTCCAGGATGGACTCGGCGAATTCGATAGATTCCTGGTCGTCATGGTCGAAGAAATCAACCATCATCCCGCTCCAGCCCATTTTCTCGAAGGCAGCGAAAGCCTCCTCGACGCGGCCGCGCAGCGCGCCCTGATGCACCCAGGTCCATAGCTTCACGCGCTGCGAGGCTGCGTATTTGCGGATGGCGGGTAAGTCGAAATCCGCGCGGGTCCGGGTAACGTCCGTATCCGGCCCGGGCGCGACGCCCGGGGTAGTCTGGAAATACCACGGCGAGGTGGGTTGTTGCCCCTCTGACGTGAGCGAATGGGTGGGGATACCCGTGCGGGCACAGAAATCGATGTACTTTTTCGCCATGTCGAAGGAGAGAATCGGCAGGCTGGGCGTGCCGTCATAGACATCGCCGTTCCACCAGTGGAATGTGATTTTGCCGGGATGAATCCAGGAGAGATCCCTAAAAGCCGGCGGGTCGTTTAGGCAATAAAGCGTTTCGGATTCCAGCAACGCACCGGGACGGTCCCCGATCATGACGACGCGCCAGGGTGTTTGCATCGGCAGTGGGCGGACAACCTTGTTCCCATCCGGTCGTGGCGTGAGCTTGCAGACTAGGTCGCCAGCCGATGTGCCATTCGTGCTTCGCATCAGGGACATACCGGCGTAATGGCGTAGCGCAGCTTCAGTAATCGCCACGTAAGTGCCATCGCTCCATGAGAAGGTCAGTGGCAAATCCAACAATGTGCCTGGCCGAAGCTCGCGGTACGGAGTCGTGGTGACATTGTGCTCGTGGGATGTTGTGTAGTTCTCGAGGTATTGCGCGTAAGCGACGGGATCGCCGTCGATGCGAAACGAAGTGGTCTCGTCTGCGATTGTGACCGATGTGGCGGGGTTGCTGGCAGGCAATTCGTAGCGGAAAGCAATTGCGTCGTTGAAGCAGCGAAAGGTGACGTTTATGCGCCGGTGTGCCGGCGTTTCGAACGCGAACGAGAGTTGGTGATAATTGTCATTGGCATGGTCCGCCTTCCCGAACAATACCGGGATGCGTCGGTTTGCCGATGACCGCGTCTCGTGCAGCAAACGGACACCGGCCAACAGCTCGCCGTTATCGGTCGTTTCGAGACCGAGCGCGCAATGACTCATCAGCGGTCGGCCATGAAACGTCGCCGCCCAGCGAACCTTTTCTGCCGATCCCGGAGTGGGCAGCTCAATGGAAACCTCAATCCGTCCATCCGGTGACGCGATGGGGCGTATTTCATCGGCACGCGTCGAGCACACCGCGTCGAGTCGAGGCATCAACGAGGTCAGACCCAGCACCAGAACGAACATGCGCCTGACACGCCGGTGTTCGCCGGAGCCAAGAGAAGAACCCACAAGAATGTCGGCAGCATTGCGAGTCGAGGTGTTCATGGCTGTTGCGAACTTAACGACCGGATATACCCATGCACCAGAAATTTATTCTCAGTTGAGCGCAAGGGGCCGCTGTCAATATTCTTTACTGAATGGAATAAGGGCCTAATCATCTATAGTACGTGTGCGGGCAATCGTGATAACACGCAATTCGTTGGTGTTTGGAGTTGTTGCCTTGGGATTGATCTGCCGGGGAGCGGACCTACCGATGGCGCAAGTGCCGGATTCGGTAGTGGCGATCCTCGCCAGTTTGCCAGCAAAGACGAATCACCTGGCGCGTGAAACCAACGACCTTAGCGGCTGGGTCAGAAACTACCATGAGGAATGGAGTTACGAGCAGGCCCTCAAATTCTTGAGCAAGTCGCGACTACCCGACGTAACGAGGTTCTCGCGGGTTAAAGCGCCTCCGCCGCTGATGAAGCTTCGGCCGCCGCAGGCCGGCACAAATCAGTTCCTGGGATTGTGGGCGACGACCAACTCCAGAGGTCAGGTCGTGGTCGTGGCCGCCGATTTTGAGCCAGTGGAACGGGACCAGCTACCTGGGTGGAGTTTCGTACCGTCGGATTACAAACAGGAGTTGCGCGCGTTGGTTGATATTTACGTGCGGCGAACACTCCCTTCCGAAGCGGTCTACAATTTTCATGTCCCGATGGTTTCGCAAAATATTCTCTGGTTTGATTCAAAGGACATTTGGCCGTCCGTCGTTGTGCACGAGGTGCTCTGCGGGCTTTGGCTCGGCATGACCAATGAACTGAGCCCGCTGTTCGAATCCGTCTCGTTTCGGGTTGCCTTTACCAACACCCTGGCCGGGTACATGCGCGCGCGAGCCAACTCGACCTGGGAATCAGGGCGAACGAATCTGCAGTCGGGCCGTGCTCTGCAACTGGTGTTGGAGGCGTGGGAAGAACATGCGCGTGTGTTCGGGACCAACGTCGTTCCGGAGATTCCTGAGTACGTTGACACGCTGAAGCAGCAGCTTGGCGAATTCCAGCGGTTGCGCGATAGCACCATCGAAGACCCGCTTGCCCTCCCTCCGAAAGATCGTGCGGAATATTATGTCGACCGGCTGTCGCAGGCCACTCGCAGTGATCACGGGATTGGGACCTTCAAGGCCGGCTATCCGGCGCCCGACTTGGTGTCTGTGGGCCGGGAAGCGTTTCCCGCTTTACTCTCGCACCTGGAAGATCGTCGTTTAACGCGGGTGCGGGGCGACGAGCGGACGAAAGCAGTGCTCGTCCAGGATCTCGCCCTGGATTGCTTCGAGGCGATCGCGGGTGGCAGCGTTCGCACAAATTTCCTGACTTTTGGCAGGTTCTCGTCGCTCTCGAGTTCTCAACGCGACGAAATTGTCAGCTCGGTGCGGGCCTGGTTCTCCCAGTACGGCACTAAGCCCGAGTCGTTGGGCAAGCTCGCTCTCGCCGAGAGTAAACCAATTAGCAGACTGTTTATTCTGGAGGAAGAGGAGCGCCATCATCCTGGTCTGGTCGACGGCATTGCTTATCTGAAGCGTTGGGCGGCCGAGGAAAGAGCAGATGAACTCCGTGCCTTGGCGTGGCGGCTGGGATCGCGTGGTGACAGGTCACTTTTGCCACGGGTGCGTGAGAGTGTGCGAAAAGGGAATTACCAGAATGCCGATTGCTTGGTTCCGTTCGGTGAACCCGAAGACTGGCGTCTTCTGCGCGAGGTAATCCGAAAACAAATGGTTTCACCAAAAGTGCTGGATGCGCATGTGCTGCTTGACTGGATTGTTGAGCTCGCCTTAGGAAAAAGTACCAACCAATTCGTGCCGCCACCTTTCGCCGTGCCGATTCTCGTGGATGCCCTGGAATGTCGCCGGTTGACTCCGGCAAGCACGTACCCCAAGACGCTGTCCGATGTGGTCTTTCCTGCATTATTAAAGCTGACGCCTCACCTGGTGGAGTACGTTACCAATGCGCCCATGTCGAAAAGAATGTCTGCTATCGACCAGTGGCAAAAATGGTGGGAAAGCGAAGGCAGCGACAGTTTTTCTAAGCAGGATCCTGAAGTCGAAGCACTGTTTGGAAAAATGAACCCGGAAAACGGCCTTGAGGCTCCACAGCACGTTCCAATGGAGGTTCTAGCGCTCAGCTACGAACCGGGCACGGAATACAAGATGTCAGGCGAACAAGCGCTTGGACTGGCGAAAGACGGTCAGTTTCGTCTACGCCTCTTCGATACCAATGCTATCGGCCGGTTTTTGGCACCGGCTGCGGAAAAGAGCTGGGCTGCTCAACACGAGAAGGCTCAGATTCGCGAGCGCGGAAGATAACATCCCAAACGCGCTCGCTTTCATCTCTTGGCCAGTTCATTGAAGCTTGCCCTGTCCTTCGATGGGCCAGCGCGCGGTCACGCGTCCTTCTTTGTTGACAATGAACTCCGAATACAGATTGCTCGTGGTGCAGCCGTGGGAGGGGATAATCTGCAGGCGATCGCCGATCCGGAGCGTTGAGTCCGCAGGCACCGTGATTTTGAGATGCTCCTCCGAACTGTAGCTGGCCACGCTTGCGCCGGGGACATCTTTGACGCGCGGCGGGCCCCATTCGGCGCCGATGCCTTTGCGGCCGACATCAATCACCACGAAGTCCGGTGTTGGCCGGCTGATGACGGTCGCCAGGATGCTCATCGCTTGCTGGAATTCGGGCCTGATGTCGCTATACCACCAGTCCATGGCCGCATACGAACCAGCCTGCACCTCGTCCACTCCGTCGCAATCACCGGTTATCGTGTAGGTTCCCGTCCCGCCGCCGCTGACGGTGTTTACTTTCAGGCCGGCGCGTTCGATCAATCGGCGTGTTTCGACCAGCAACTTCAACGCCTGCCGGGTTTTTTCTTCCCGTTCTTTGGCGTCGCGCAGGTCAACGCAATGTCCTTCGTAGCCTTGTAGCCCCTCAAACTTGAGCCCCGGTGCAGATGCTACAAGACGCGCCAGCTCCAGCGCGGCCTGGCCTGCAGCTACGCCGCAGCGGTGCATGCCGACATCAACTTCCACCAAGACGCCCAGGCGGACTCGAACGGCAGCAGTGGCTGCGGCCAACTCGCGGACATTCTCAGCAGAATCCACTGCCACGATGACGTTCGCGCGGGAGCATAATTCCATCAACCGGCGAATTTTGACAGGACCTACTATTTCATTGGCGATCAAAATGTCGCGCATGCCAGCAGCGGCCACCACCTCCGCTTCACCCAACTTTGCGCAAGTGATGCCGACAGCGCCTGCCTCCATCTGCAACCGAGCGATTGTAGTGCATTTGTGACTCTTGAAGTGCGGCCGCAGCCGGCAAGGACGATTGGCAAAGAAGTCTGCCATCCGCCGGATGTTCGCTTGCAACGCTACCGCATCCAGGAGCAGGGCTGGAGTATCCACATCGGAGAGAAATGCCAATCGCGATAAAGACGCTGGCTGCATGCGCTCGGAACCTATCAACACCGGCTCCCACGGTCACCGCCAAAAGCTCGGCCGATGTTCTTAAAAGGAACGGGGACGTGTTCTATTGTCCCTGGATCCGGTAGAAGGCCGCGTCATTGGTGGCGGTCAGCGTCATACTGTTGCCGGTTGTTGGCGGCCCGGAGTTTTGCCAAACCGCGTTGTCGAGGTTTGTGGCTTGCTGCACTTGATAAGGGCTGATACCGCCTGTCCAAGTCAGTAGCAATTGACCCGGTTGAATGGCCAGGCTGGCGACGATTGGCGGCGCTTGAACAAGAATAATCAATGTGGCCGTGCTCGAGAGGTTTCCTGGATCGGTGACACTGACGACGAAGGTGTTGGTGCCGACATCGGGCGAAAGCGGTGTGCCGGAAAGCGCGCCGTTGGCGGCGACGGTCAGCCAAGCCGGTCCGCTGACTTTGGCGAAAGTAAGAGTGTCGCCGGTTAAGTCGCTGGCGTCCGCAGCGATATTTGCTGAATAACTGACGCCGGCAGTGGCGTCGGCCAGAGTGTACGTGCTGGTGGAAAATGTCGGAGGCCAGTTCGGAACGGCACTGATAGCAGTGACAACGACATTCCCATTGCTGGGCAGACGGATGCTTTGGAGTGTCTTGGAGGAATTCAGCGTGAAGGAATAGCCATACGTATACAAAGAGTTGTTCTCCGAGGATGACCCGTTGCTGCTGTTGCGATAGCCCATGGGAATAGCCTTGGTCTCTCCGGGATAGTTTTGCGGGGTAAACCAGTCGCTGAAGCTTTGCACAAATCCGGCGGTGGTGGAATCCGCGTAAGTCACCACGAATGTTTGCGACGGCTGGTTGCCATTCACGCCGGTGGCCAGCATTCGTAACCGTGAATAATTGCCTGTGGGAAGGGAAATGGTCTGACCGGCGCAACTGATGACGTTAGTTGCATTGAGTGGCCCAAAATCGAACAGAGTATTGCTCCAGGTTTGGCTGCTGCCCAGCAACGTGCCGGAATAGGCATAGCCGCCGCCATCGATGCCACCGGTGGTTGGATTCGTAAACGAAGTCCCGTCGGTGTAAATGCCTGCCCGGTTGTAGTAAGTCGCCAGGGGGACGGTGGCTGGATCATTCGCCAGCGCCATGCCAAGCAGAATCAGGTTCGAATCGCTCGGCAGCGTGATGCTCTGCAACGTTTTAGTTTGATCCAAGGTGAAAAGGTACCCATCGACAGAAACATTCAAGGTTTGTGAACCACCGCTACTCTGGTCGCGGTATGACATGGTGAACAACCTGGTCTCGCCGGAGTACGATTGCTGATTGGCCCAATCGCTGAAGCTTTGCGTGAACATGGCGGTGGAACTATCACTGTAAGTAACGGTAAAGGTTTGCGCAGCCTGGCTGCCATTCACGGCGGTCGCGAGAATTTGCAGGGTGTTGAACGGTCCGGGTGGAAGCGTGATGGTCTGCCCCGCGCAGGAGACGACGTCCGCGGCGTTCGGTGGGCCAAAGTCGAACACGAGATTGTTCCAGACAAGCGCCGTCCCGAGCAGATTGGCGGAGAATGAGGAGCCACTGCCATCGAGTCCGCCACTAAACGTTCGCCCATCCGTGTAAATGCCGGCACGGTTATAAAATGACGCAAGAGTGATCGGCGTGGTGCCGGGAATCAACGGCGGACCTGCTGGTGTCGCGCTGACCGCTGCGGAATCACTGCTCACTCCACCGCTGCCGACTGCGGCGATCTTGTAGTAATAAGTGAGACCGTTCGTCAGCCCGGTGTTGGTGTAGGAAGAGATCGCGCTCACGGTTGCAATGGTGGCGAAGTATCCGGTAGATCTGGCCGAGCGTTTCACGTTGTATGCCGTGGCGCCTGTGCTCGCGTTCCAGCTCAATCGGACCAAACTGTTGCTGCTCGTCGCCGCAAGGCCGGTTGGGACCGGCGCAGGCGAATAAGTGAAGTTGGTTGGTTGCGAAGGATTGCCGTTCGCGACGACCACGAGCGAGTAACTTCCGGAGGGCAAGTTTTGCGGCAGCACGAATTCCGTCGTGGTCACGCGGCTGCCGGTCTGGACGCTGGTGCTGCTCCAATTGAATGTGCGCGCGTAATACACATTGCCGCTGAGGAAATTAGTCATCCGCACCAGCGGATAATTACTGTCCATTTGCTCATCGTCACCATAGGCGGCCCCTTCACTGATGCCGTTGAGATTCGTGCCCGTCAAATGGTAAGAGCCATTGGCATTCTGGGTGATGGTGTTGATCCCCGGTTGCCCATCAGGCAGCGGAGTGCCGTCGGGCGTGTAAATGTAAAGTGATTGAGAATTCTGACCGCCGATGAAAAGCACTGTGCCATCAGGCAAATCCAACATGCTAGTGCCGAACGGGGCGGAGGCGTTGTAGGTGCTGCCTCCGGTGGGAGCGTTAACGGCAGTAAAGGCGTTGGCCACGTAATCGTATTCGTAGAAGCTGGTTGGCGAATTAAAGCCACCGACTGGCCCGAGAGCGCAAAGAATGTTGCCGTTCACCATCATTGCGGCCGGGGCGTCGACCGCACCCAGCAGGTTTGTGTCGAAGACCATGGTTGGCCCGGCGACCCAAGACCCTGCGCTGCCCGGGGTGGCTCCCGGCGTATAGATGGCGGTATTGGTCGACCCGCCGATGAAAAACACGTTGCCGTTGGGTAACAGGAACCCCGGACCAAGTTCCGCTCCGGCCCCGTAAATAACAACTGGCACGTTGCCGTCTTTCACCCATTGGTTGTTGGAAGGGACATAATGTTCTGAAGTCTGCACGCCGGTGTCGATGGTGAGAATGCAATCGTTAGTCAGCTTGACCCAGCAGACTTCATTCTGGTTCAGCGCCGAGGCAGCCGCTTGCCAGGTGTTGTTGGGAACATTGTAGATCAGGCAGCCGCCAAATTGGCTAACCGGCGCCACCAGCACGTTGCCGTTTGGCAGAATCTTTCCTATGGCATCGGAGAACGCGGGACCCGGAAGCGGATCGGGGATTTTTGTCCAAACGTTATTCAACGAATCGAACAGCTCTGCATGGCGGCGTCCGGGACCGTATTCGCCGCCAGCAACAAAAATGTTCCCGTTGGTGAGCACGGGCGACGCAAAAAACAGGCGCGCGTTGTTCATCGTGGACAAATGGGTCCACGTGCCGTTTCGGTAACTCCCATGGGCGTCTGGTGTAAGGCGCAAGCATTGGCCGCTGCCATTATCGGTATAGATCGTGCCGTCACTCAAAACCATCGCGTGGTTGACCCCGAGGGGCGGGGCGCTGGCCAAAGGCGCCCAAGTCCCGACTGCGATGGATTCGTGCGCAGTCAGCGCCAGCATTAATACGGCTAGCAATCCCCAAAATCTGTGAGATGGGGCCTCCTCTCCCTTGTCCTCTCCTCCCGAGGAGAGGGGAGTACAGTCCGGTTCAAACGCGGCTGGGCCGAAGGACTCGTTGCGTCGTCCCCTACAATGTGGTTGCGACAGGTTGGAATGAGACACACAGCCTCGGGGCGCAAAGCTCAGCATACAGCGTAATTCAATCTATTAATCTTGAATGAAAGCAAAGCTGTTGGCAACCGGAGCTTTGGCTGCGCATACAAATCCGTCATCCCCGGTGTCTGTCACTACAGAAAAGCAGTCTTCGGCTAGAACCCATCTCATAAATAGGGAACGGGTGCGTTGCCTGGGATTTGGGGTTGGGGCAAGGCGCGAGGAGGGAGCATATCCGCACGGATCTGTAACCGACGAGCAACGCAGCCCCAGGCCCAAAGAACGGCAACCCGAAGGGCTGTGCTCTGGCGGGCGGCTGGCGTTGTTGCTCCTCGGTCACAGAGCGCA